>NZ_VOZA01000023.1:0-52850 GCF_013420015.1 Acinetobacter sp. YH12039
TGACTAGGCACGTGGCTCTCACTTGTGGGTAAGGTGCTACAGCAGTTTTACCTTTAGATGAGCCAAAATGATTAAAGTTCTCTTCGGTCAGCGGCATAGACCAAACCACCCCATCAACAGCACATATGCTAAGTCCTTGAAAGTTTGAATATTGTTGCTGTGTTTCATCAAACCATGCTTGGCTGAGCAGAGAGAATAAGGTACTTAAAGGCTCTTGTCCTAAACGTTGTCGTGCTTGGACTGCTGCACTAGGAACACAATATTCTGTTGTACCAAACACGAGGTTTAATTGCTCTACAACATAGCTGATGGGTTGATTTCGAAACAAGGCAAGCCCAATAACAAGCCAAACCACATGCTCAGCAGGTAATTTTCTCCTTCTGATTGATGCCTTACCTGTTTGATGCAGGCTTGTTTCAATCCAATTTAAATCAATAAGTTCACAAAAATGGTTGAGTGATGGGAGAGAATGTTCAAGAGTGGATTCTAAATGTTCAGATAAAGACATAAAAAAATGAGCGTATTCACATACACTCATTTTTACTACATTTTACTAAAATTTGCTTAACTGACTGGCATTACCCACGTCAGTGGGTTTTTTTATGCTCTAGTAATATCAGAAGCGCAATTTGATCCAAATAAAAGAACGATACGCGGTAGTGTCATCCGCAATTGTTTGAGACAAGACGACTTTTAATCAAAAATGTTTTTGCGATCCTTTGAATCATTTGATGGTATTAAACGAGTTTTGTCGGTGAGGTGTATTGCACCGCAAGATGGTTTCCTTGCGAAGCACGCTTCTCATTTTGTCGAATGAGAAACAACGTTTCGTAAGAGTACCTCCAGCCGAAGGCTAATCCCGTTATTCAATCCCTAGATGTAAGACTCCATCGAATAGATTTAAAAATCATTTTAAAAATCCGAAATTACTTTTACAGGCGTAACATCAGTTATTAAAAGCCCAAAGCGTATTTCTTATTTCATAAAATGAGATATAAAAATGGAAATAACTGATGATTTGAAATAAGCAACTGTTGAATAACCAACAGTTTTTTGGCGTTAAAACCAACAGAATTTATCAGATTTAAATAATAAAACTTTAAAAAATAAATACTTAAAATGTTGGCACAGTTGTTGCCATATTAGAGTGAACAAAACTCACCACTGTATGGAACATTTATGAGTACTTTTACGCATCGATATCTTTCTGCTTTTCGTGTCCTACAACAGGCATGTTGTTGTGCTATGACACTCGCGATGATGCGCGCTTAAATTCTAAAAGCTGTCTTCGAGTTTCGGTCGTGCATAAGTTGAATAAAACCTATGACCACTCAGATTAATTTTTAAAAAACCCACGCAGTACATTCACTTCATGCACCTTGCATGGGGTTGGGGGATTTTGCGCTTTGGGAAAAATGTTAGTGAAACCAAATCATGAAAAAAACCACATTAACCGTTGCGGTCGGACTGATTTTATCCGCAACCAGTCCGCTGAGTTTTGCATCGGATGAAGCACTTCAGCAAGAACTGAGCAGCTTAAAACAACAAATTGAGAGTTTGCAAAAACGCTTAAATGCAGTGGAATCTGGGACGACCAAAAGTAAAGTCGTAGAAACGGCCGCGTTGACGACAGAAGATACGACCAACGCCGCTGATGTTGAAGGTGAAACGCAGGTTTCAGAAGTAACCACAGCAACATCCGAAGATATCGACGGCTTACGTGCAGATATTGAAAACTATAAGTACGATCAGTCACGTCAATATGAACGTCAAATCACCAAATCGACTCGTGATACAACCCTGTATGGCACAGTTCAACTACGTGCCAGTGCGCTCGATGAAACGGGTGTGTTGGGTGCAACCAAATCGACATTTGATATTGGGACTGCGCTGATTGGTGTGCGCGGGAATTTATTCCGTGATTATAATGAAGGCAAAAACCTCGACTATCAATTGTCCTTTGGTTATGGCAAACGCAATGATGGCACCAATAACAGTAACTTTAACTTACTAGATGCCTTTGTTCGCTATAACGCTTTTGCCACCAATGCGGGCCCTGAAACTGCCAAACTCAACTTTACGCTCGGTCAGCAGTTATTGCCCTTTGGTCTAGATGTGCAGTCTCCTGAAGATTTGCGTCCGACCATTAATACCGCTGCAGCTTCGACCTTTCTAGGACTGTTTAACCGTCAAAATGGATTTATCGTCCGTGGAGATGCCAAACCTTTTGTCGACTTTGCATCGAACTACCGTGCGCCGCTATTTGAGTATGCCTTAGGGTTGACCAATGGGAACGCCAGTAATAAGGCAGATGACAACAATGGCAAAGATTATATCGGTCGTGTGGCTTTTACCTTGCCAGTGGACTACGCCAGCATTTTCCGTGAGTTGAAGTTTGGTGCCTCTTATATCAAAGGCGAATCGAAAATTTCAGCCGGCGGAATCACTGATAATGCTGCGAAACGTGATCGTTTGGGTTTCGATATTTATTATAACCACGCACCATTTGGTGTGACCTATGAATATCTGCAAGGCAAGACCGATTATGTCGACACCGTAGCCCAAGACATCAAAGAAGCCAAAGCGGAAGGACATACTTTTACCGCTTTCTACACCTTGGGTGATCAGTTCTACAACAGTATTAAATCCAACGCCAAATTTGATGATTTCTGGCCGAAGTCAGTCCAAGGTTATTACCGTTTTGACCGCTATAACCCGAATAAAAACAACGCAAGCTATCTCGATACCGCGAGCGGTCGTATTGGTGAATATGACATTCACTCTTTGGGTTTAAACCTATTTTTTGCGCAAACCACAAAATTCCAATTACAGCTGAATCACTATCTGTTTGATGTCGAAACGGCAAATCAAAAAGACACCAATGAGCTGCAAGCTCAGGTTCAGTACACCTTTTAATTCAAATATTTAAACCATTAAGGAACATTTAAAATGAAAATTATCTCTAAAAAAATCGCAGCCACATTCTTGGCACTTTCAGCACTTGGTTTAAGCGTTCAATTGCATGCTGCCAATCCCAAAGAAATTCGCATTTCAGTATCAGCTGCGGGTGAGGGGGGTAAACCCAAAGTGGGCGGTAGTTTTGTAGCTACAGCACATTTACGAGGTGTGCTCGAACAAGAATTTAAAAAAGATGGCATTAAGGTGAATTGGCTCTTTTTCCCAGGAGCAGGCCCTGCAACCAACGAAGCTTTAGCCAATGGCAAAGTGGACTTTGCATTGCATGGCGATTTGCCCTCATTGGTTGGACGTTCAACGGGATTAAAAACCAAAGTCTTGTTTTCAACAGGGCGTTTTGGTCCTACCTATGTGGTGGTGCCTGCCGGATCAAATGCTAAATCCTTTGCAGATCTCAAAGGCAAAAAATTCTCCGTCTTTAAAGGCACCAATGGTCAGATCGTCTTTAACCGTGTATTAGCAAAATACAATTTAACTGAGCGCGATTTACGAGTGATTTCGCAAGATGCCTATTCGGCGCGTACTGCGTTAGCGACAGGTGATATTGATGCCACGATTACTTCACCGTTTAGTTTGCAAGCGCGTGGTGTGGCGAAAACATTACTAGAAATTAAAGATCCCAAAGTTGCACCGATTGCGCACTTTTGGGTGACAGAAAGTTTTGAAAAACAATATCCAGAGGTGGTGCAACGTGTCGTGACGACACTGATTAAACAAGCGCAGTGGAGTTCTCAAGAAGCTAATCGTAGTGCGCAATATAAACTTTGGGCACAAAGTGGCATTCCGTTGGTGGATTATCAAAAAACGTGGGATGGCTGGAATTTAAAAGACCGTACTACACCGCTATTAGACGAGTTCCACCGTTCACAAATTGACAGTGCTTTAAAAATTGCCAAAGACGCTCGTTTAATCCGTCGTGATGTGGATACCAAAACATGGTATGAGCCGAAGTATCTGAATAATGCCTTGAAAGAGCTGAAGTTAGAGGGTTACTGGCGCCAATTTAATGCTCAAGGTCAACCGAAGTAAGTCGCAGCCATGAGTCGTCCGATTGAAAGCAATGTGATTGCCAGTCCATTAACCACCAAATTTATGAGCAGTTTTGTGCTGCTCACGATTTTGGCTGGACTAGGGGTAGGCATAGCACGGGTATTAATTTCCTTGTATGCCGTGCATTTAGAAGCCACCGAATTGCAATTGGGGTTAATTTCAGCAGCGCAAAATTTTGGCATTTTGATCATGGCATTGCCGATTGGCGTGTTGGTACAGCGCTTTGGGTCTTTGAAAATATTCTGCATCGGCAGTGTGTTGGGCGCTGTGGTCTATAGCTTAACGCCACTCAAAGCTGGTGCATGGTACCTCTTTGCGGTGACAGCCTTGGTGAGTTTTGTCTTACCCATGCGTTTTGTTTCGATCAATACCGTTTTTCTGAGCAATTTAAAGCGTTTAGGTCCAGCCCGTGCGGGTTGGTTTCGCGGTTCGCACATGATGGGATATTTCCTGATTGCACCTGCATTGAGCGTGTTGTTGATCGAGCATTTCGGCTATGGCGGAAGTTTTTATGTGGTGTCTTTGCTTTTTTTAGGCACCTTGCTGTTGGCTCCGTGGTGCTTTCAACGTAGCACTCCACAAGCGACGAATCGCCCGCATTTTCAATGGCGAGATATTGTGGCGCCTTTGGCACTCATCAAAACCCATGCCTCACTGCGGATTGTCTGCATATTGGAATTTTTGAGCAGCGTGGCAAATAACTACTTTGGCTTTTTCATTGTGGTGATTGCTATTCAAAGTTTTGCACTTTCAGAGCCTATGGCAGTGATGCTGCTGACCGTACAAGGCATTGTCTTTGTGGGTTCGCTATTTAGCATGGGCGGTTTGGCTGAGCTGATGGGTTATCAAAAGTTTTATTTAATTGGCTTAAGCCTGATGGCAACGGCATTACTGATTTTAGCCTTAACCAAGATCACGCTGTTGATGTGGCCTGCTTCAGTCATGTTTGGACTTGGGCTCGGTATGTTGCATATCGCCAATTTTATGTCTTTCGCCCGAGTGGGTGAGCAAACCGCGATGGCAAAGATTTCTCCAATTTTAGCCCTCGTCGGACCTTCAGGTGGACTGTTGGGTGGCTTGATAGGCGCCGTATTTGGCGCACAGGTTGGACTACAAAATTTATTTTTACCAATCGGGCTGGTGTTTATTGGTCTGATTATTTTGATCAGCAAAGATCAGGAATTTATTCAATTTTTAAAACCTGATGTCTCAGAACAGAGCGTAAAAGGACAAGAATTATGAGCCTTACGGATGTATCTGCACATTCGGTTCCCTTGCAAAGTGACCGAAGTGCGTTGGATTTTTTTAAGACCTATTTAAAACTAACTTTGCAAGTGGTGTGTGGACTCCTGATGCCAGTTTTGTTGTTCGGTCTATGGTATGTGGCAACACTTAAACAGTGGTTGCCTGAGCAGATTTTACCTGCACCGAGTCTGGTGTGGCAAAGCACAGTCGAATTATGGCAAAGCGGTGAATTGAGTTTTCATTTTGCCATCAGTGCCAAACGTATTTTATGGAGTGTCTTGCTTGGTGCCAGTGTCGGGATTTTGCTTGGTACTGTGTTGGGATTAGCAAAGCGTAGTCGGGACTTTATTTTTCCGACGGTGAATCTTATTGCGCAATTTCCCATAGTTGGCTGGATTCCATTATTGATGATTTTCTTAGGTATAGATGAAGCTTTAAAAATTGCAGCGATTTCTTTAGCGGTATTACCACCGCTGCTGATTGCAACTTATAAAGGTATTACTCATGTGCCGAATAGTTTGATGGAAGTGGCAGAGGTTTACCAATACAGCAATTGGCAGAAACTCAAAGAAGTGATTTTCCCAGCTGCACTACCCAGTGTGATCAGTGGTTTACGTCAAGGCATTATGCAGGCGTGGTTGGCATTGGTTTTTGTCGAGTTATTAGCAAGTAGTGAAGGAATTGGTTATCTCATGGTGTGGGGACGTCAGCTAATGCAGATGGACTTAATCTTCATGGCGATCATCCTGATTGGTATTACGGGCTATGTCTTAGATACCTTGCTGGCTTGGTTAGAAAAAACTGCACGCTTTCACGCAACCCGAGTAGGAGGCAACTCATGAGCATTCTTTCATTACACGGGGCAGCGCACCAAGTCTTAGTTAAAGCAGCAAAAGCACTCGTTCTACCTGTGGCATTTATCGCACTGTGGGTTGTGGCTTCACAGCAAAACTGGGTTGATCCAAAGTTGATTCCTAGTCCATGGCTCGTGCTGCAAAAAGCTGTGACCGTGCTCCAACAACCGAGCTTTTTGACAGGCTTTGGCGAAAGTTTGGCACGAAATTTTATCGGCTATGGCCTAGGTGCGATAGCGGGTGTGCTGTTTGGCATCTTGATCGCGAGTTCACGCCTTTCGAATTGGTTATTTGCACCGAGCTTTCATGTATTGCGTCAAATTTCGCTGTTTGCATGGTTGCCACTAATTTCGACCTTTTTAGGTGAGGGACACGGCGCCAAAGTGCTGTTTATTACCTTATCGGTGTTTTATCCCGTGGCGCTACACACCTTTGAAGGTGTGAGCAGTATTTCGCATAAATATCGTGAAGTGGCCGAAGTCTACCAATTTCCCAAGACATACGCGTTTCGTAAATTGATATTACCCGGTGCTTCGGCGCAGATTTTTGTCGGTTTACAACTTGGGCTGATTTTCGCATGGCTTGCCACTATTGGCTCTGAATTTTTATTGGCGAACTATGGCAATGGTCTGGGCAATATCGTGATTCAAGGGCGTCAGGCTTTTGATGTCGAACTGATTATTTTTGGCATGTTGCTGATTGGTGCTGTGGGCGTGTTGCTCAATACGGTACTGACTTGGGTTGAACGTAAAGTTTTAGCTTGGCAGCAGGTTGGATAGGAGAACATAACAATGAAAAAAATGACAATCCATAACATTCCTCAACTCTGGCGTAGCCTATTTTTAGCTGCCTTGGTCGGTGGCACAGCCTTGGTTGGTTGCAGCACGCAGCAAGTGGATGAACCTCAGCAAATGGCTTTAAAAGAACTACGCTATCAAAGCTATCCGGGACTGGTGTCTTTGCCTGAGTTGGCACAAGACTTGGGCTATTTAGGCGACATTAAACTCAGTTATGTCGGCACAGTACAAGGTGGGCCACAAGATTTACTCACCTTGGTGGCAGGAGATGTTGATTTCGCTGGAGCCTTTAATGGCGCTGTGGTGAAAGTTATTGCCGCGGGTCTAGATGTGGTCCCAGTCGTCGCATCTTATGGCAGTGATGCTGAACAAAACGTGGGTTTCTACGTGCTAGAAAATAGTCCTATACGTGGCCCACGAGACTTTATTGGCAAGAAAGTCGCAGTGAATGCCTACGGGGCACATTATGACTTTGTGGTGAAAGACTATTTGGCTCGTCATGGCTTAACTGACGATGAAATCCGACAAGTTGAGCTGATTATGTTGCCACCAGTGAGCTCAGAACAAGCTCTACGGAATGGTCAAATTGATATTGCGGTGTTCTCAGGCATTTTGGAAAAACGGGCCTTAAAACATGGTGGTGTACGTAGCATCTTTAAAGATATTGATTTATACGGGCCCTTTACCGCAGGCAGTTTTTCGATGCGTGGAGAGTTTATTCAAGCGCATCCTGAGTTGGCTCGTACTTTTGTCAGTGGCGTGGCCAAAGCTCAGGAATGGCTACACAACACGCCGAAAGAGCAAATCATTGCCCGTATGGAAAGCATTATTGAAAAACGTCAACGCAATGAAAATACAGCACTTATTCCATATTACACAGGCACAGGTGTCCACGAAGTCGGTGGCGTGCAAAAAGATCAAGACTTTGCCCCATGGGTGAGTGCCTTAGAAAAAGAACACAAATTAAAACCGAATCAAATTGAGGTCAGTCGCATCTATAGCAATGAATTTAATCCCTATGCGAAAGACCAAAAATCAAAAGGAATATAACAATGACCAGTGCATTACATTTAGATCACGTACGTAAGGTATTTCCTGCACAAAACCATGTCGGCAGTAAAAACTATAAGCCTGAATTTGTTGCTGTAGAAAATGTCACTTTGGATATTCAACCGGGTGAATTTGTTTCAATCGTAGGGCCAAGTGGCTGCGGAAAATCTACATTATTAGACTTAATTGCAGGTTTAACCAAACCGTCTGCAGGGCAGATTTTACTGAGTGGCAAGCAGATTACTCAACCGGGTTTAGACCGTGGCATTGTGTTTCAGCAATATGCGCTCTATCCATGGTTAACCGCACTGGAAAATATCGAATTTGGCCTAGAAGCCAAAGGCGTAGCAAAAAAAGAACGCCGTGAAAAAGCCGAATACTATTTGCAGCTTGTAGGCTTAAGTGGCTTTGAAAAGCATTATCCAAATGAGCTTTCAGGTGGGATGAAGCAGCGGGTTGCGATTGCCCGAAGTTTGGCTTATGAACCAGAAATTTTATTGATGGATGAGCCCTTTGCTGCCTTGGATGCGCAAACCCGAGAAACCTTACAGGCCGAGTTGATCAATATCTGGAAAAGCTCGAAAAAAACCATCGTTTTTATTACTCACAGTATTGATGAAGCGATTTATCTGAGTCAGCGCGTGGCGATTATGACCTCAAGACCGGGGCGGATTAAGGAAGTGATTGAAATTCCACAAAGCCTGCGCAGCTCGAGTGAAGATGTCCGTTCATTGCCTGAATATGGCCGAATTCGCCACAAAATTTGGTCATTGCTCAGTGAAGAAGTGATTAAAGCGCAAGCCCTCGAAAAACATAAACAGCTTGCACATAACTAAAATATTCAGAGGATTTATTTATGTTATCGACTAAACAAGCCATCAGTTATACGCAAACCTATAACGACATTAAACCCCGACTACAGTTCACTTGGTTAAACACGGTATTTAAACGCACCATTGCCATCGTGGCTTTTTTCCTGCTGTGGGAGATTCTGCCGCGTAGTGGTGTGGTCAATCCAGCCTTTTTACCGCCGTTATCTGTGGTGTTGGAAACCACATGGCAGCTATATCAAAGCGGGCAATTAGGCATCCATTTCTTGGCCAGTATAAAGCGTTCCATTATTGGTTTCATTTTGGCCCTAGCGATCGCTATTCCTTTGGGTCTCATCATCGGTTGGTACAAGCTCGTGGCTGAAACCTTAAATCCATTGTTAGAACTGTTTCGAAATACCACAGCACTAGCATTAATGCCGCTGTTCATCTTATTTTTAGGCATTGGTGAAACCTCAAAAATCAGTCTGTTAGTGTATGCATGCACATGGCCGATTTTATTGAACACCATTACAGGCGTACAAACAGTCGATCCTTTACTGATTAAATCGGCACGAACCATGGGCCTAAAACCCTATCAATTGTTCCGAAAAGTGATTCTGCCTGCATCCGTACCCACGATTTTTGTCGGTATCCGTCTGGCAGGGGCGATTTCGATTTTGGCCTTAGTGGCAGTAGAAATGTTTGGTGCCAAAGCAGGTCTGGGGTATCTGATTATTTATTCGCAGTTCAGCTTTGAAATTCCACAAATGTTTGTGGGGATTTTAGTCATTACTCTTGTAGGCTTATCCTTTAACTACTTCTTGATTGGTCTAGAGAAATACTTCACAGCGTGGAAACGTAACCCCGTGGAATAATCTAGACGAAATAGAAAAATAAAAAAACCTCGGGATATACCGAGGTTTTTTTATTGCTGATTTTTTATATTTAAAATAATGCAATGAATAAAAAATAATGTGGATGACTATTTATTTATCATTTTTGTATGGATTATTATTTTAATGTGGAGAAAATAAAAATATGACTTATTTATAATAAGCCATATTTAATCAGGCGAGTACGAATCACGTTCCTTGTCACTCCAAGCAAACGAGCCGTATGCACTTGATTGTATTGACAGTGTTGATATGCACTACGGATAAATTTTTCTTCAATCAGCTCATTAATATTGTCTTGCTTAAGTTGATTTGCGGCTTGAAAAATTTGTAAAAAGGTTTGCTCGAGTAACTGTCCTGCATCTTGAATATCTTTGATATTAGCTACAGCTGAGGTGGCATTGTGTAAGTTAAAGGGTTCAGCACGCGAAAACGACGATGCACTTTGAATACTCGAAAAACTAATATCTTCCGGTTCAATCACACCTTTTTCACTGACTAAAATCGCATGTTGAATGGTATTTTCTAATTCGCGAATATTGCCCGGCCAACTATGTAAACTGAGTTTTTTGAGAGCTAGTTGGCTGAGGCGTAACGGCGTGTCATGTGGGTTGGTTTGATAGACCTGAATGAAGTGTTTAACCAAAGGCAAAATGTCACCACGACGCTCTGCGAGACGTGGAATGCGTAGCAACGCTACATGTAAGCGGTAGAATAAATCTTCCCTGAAACGCCCGTCCTGTACGGCATGCTCCAAATCGACATTGGTTGCGGCTATGATTCGGACATTAATCGGAATGGATTTGAGGGAGCCGACTCGAACGATCTCTCTTTCTTGTAAAACACGGAGTAATTTGACTTGCATTTGTAAGGACAGATCACCAATTTCATCTAAAAATAAGGTGCCATTATGGGCTGCTTCAAACCAACCGACACGGCTATTAATTGCCCCTGTAAACGCTCCTTTTTCATGTCCAAATAATTCGCTTTCGACCAATGATTCGGTAAAGGCACCACAGTTGACCGCGATAAAAGGACCTTTGGCACGATGGCTCAATTGATGAATTTGGCGTGCAACCAACTCTTTACCTGTGCCCGTATCACCAATGATGAGTGCATTGGCCTCACTTGGCGCAATTTGTTCAATTCGTGACAACAACGCTTGCGATAACGGGTCTGCAAAGACCGTCGCTGTTGCCCGTTTATGTTTCAGTGCAGAGGGCACTGCAGGGTGGGTCAAAATAGACATATCGTTTCTTATAGTTGTTGAAAATGCAGATCATGATGAAAGATTTAAAAATAAAAGATAAATAATAATTCGATATTTAAATATCAGTTTCACCGATAAATTCATGCGTGGATTATTTATCTGATTTTAAGATAAATAAAATCGGGATAACTAAAGGATAAATCAAGATATAGCAAGTGATTGAACTGTTTTATAGTAAAGCTCTCTAAATAACAAAAGGCATAATTAAAATGGCGATTACTTCAGTAAATGTGCGAAACCAATTCAAAGGCGTGATTAATGAAATCGTAGAGGGTCCTGTGGTTTCAGAAATTGATGTGGAAACCAAAGCAGGCTTTTTTACGTCCGTGATCACGACGCGTTCGGTGAAGGATTTAGATTTAAAAGTAGGTTCAGAGGTGGTGGTGTTAATTAAATCGACGGAAGTGTCACTGGCTAAACTCTAAGGTTTAGTCCAGCAAAGTTTGTCAGCACAAATAGAGAATAATGATATGAGCGTAGAACAAGCTGGTTCGGTTTCTATTCAGCAGCTAACGAAACATTATCCCACACAAAAGCAAGAAGACTTAACCGTACTTAAGGACATTAACCTGAATATTCAGCCGGGTGAGTTCATTAGTATTGTGGGAAGTAGTGGCTGCGGAAAATCCACATTATTACGGTTGTTGGTTGGTCTAGAGCGTCAGTTTCAGGGCCAGATTTTGGTTGATGGTCAGCCTATACAGGGCACGAGTTTGGAACGTGGTATCGTGTTTCAAGATCATCGCCTGTTTCCATGGTTGACGGTACGGGAAAATGTACGGATTGCATTGCATAAAAGCCAGTTTAGCCGTGCAGAAGAAGATGTATTGATTGATGAACATTTAGAGTTGGTCAAATTAACCCAATTTAAAGATGCTTATCCTTCGCAGTTGTCTGGTGGGATGAATCAGCGTGTGGCGATTGCCCGTAGTTTGGTGAATCGACCACAGATTTTACTGCTCGATGAACCCTTTGGTGCACTCGATGCATTGACCCGTCAAAATCTACAGGATGAATTGCAGCGAATTTGGCAAAGTGAAAAAATCACCATGATTATTGTCACCCATGATGTCGAAGAGGCGGTATTTTTGGGTGATCGGGTTGTGGTCATGCAGCCACATCCGGGACGAATTAAACGTATTGTAGATATTCATTTAGCCCATCCGCGTAAACGCGAAGATGTCCGTTTGACCAATATTAAAAATGACATTTTGACTGACTTTAGTGATCCAGTAAAAGATCAGTTGCTTGAACCTTTATCTCACCGATTTGCTGATTATAAATTTGCATGGTAAGTCTGGATTGACCATCTCATAGACAATGTAAAAGTCCCGAATTCAGGGCTTTTTTAGGCTTATCAAATATAGTCAGTATGATCATCGTTTAAGCTAGATCAATTTCAGTCCATAAAAATGCCCCAGTTGGGGCATTTGTTTTTCAGTTTTATCAAGCGTTGGTTTATGAGGCTTGAGAGGTATGTCTTTTTTCTAAAACATATTGGTTTTCAGGTCGTTTTAGACCTAAGTTTTCACGTAAAGTCGTGCCTTCGTATGCCGTTCGGAATAGACCGCGACGTTGTAGTTCAGGAACGATGAGATCGACAAAGTCATTTAACCCCGCAGGTGTTGTTGGCGGTAGGACATTAAAACCATCGGCAGCGTCATTCTCAAACCATTCCTGCAGTTGGTATACGACTTGTTCCGGCGTGCCGATCAAGGTCCAATGTCCACGGGCTGAAGCGATATATTGATAGAGCTGACGAATACTAAAATTGTGCTTACGGGCAATATCAATCATCATTTGCTGACGACTGGAGAAATTAATGTCTGCATCTTCTATTTTCGGGAAAGGGGCTTCTAGATCAAATTTGGCCAGATTAATGCCACCTGCCAAAGCAGACAATAAACTTAAACCCACTTCTGGGTGAATTAAACTATTTAAAAAGTCATATTTTTCTTGGGCTTCTTGCGCTGTCTTGGCAACAAAAATCGAAACCCCCGGCATAATTTTGAGATCATCTGCATGGCGGCCATATTTCACTAAGCGGTTTTTGACATCACGATAAAAGGCTTGCGCATCTGCTAAGTTCTGCTGTGCTGTAAAAATCACTTCGGCATATTTACCGGCTAGTTCACGACCATCTTCAGATTGTCCCGCTTGTACAATCACCGGATAGCCTTGCGGTGGGCGAGAGACGTTGAGAGCACCCAGTACCTGATAGTATTGGCCCTGATGATTGGGCTGATGTTGTTTTCGGGCATCAAAAAATTGCCCAGTTTCTTTGTTGTAATGGAAGGTATCATCCTCCCATGAGTCCCAAAGTTTTTGAGTCACCTCAATAAATTCATCGGCACGTTCGTAACGCTCTTTGGGTTCAGGGTGCTGCTGAATGTTAAAGTTTTTTGCGGCATCGGCAGAGGCTGTCGTTACCACATTCCACGCAGCACGACCTTTAGAAATATGATCTAAAGAAGCGAATTTTCGCGCCAAAATGTAGGGGTCTTCATAAGTCGTGGACGCTGTGGCAATAAAGCCAATATTTTGCGTCACAGTAGACAGGGCTGCAAACAATGTGACGGGTTCAAAGCCGACGCCTTTATCGCCCAAACCTTTCTCACCTTCGACAGCAGAACTCCAACGGACAGACAGACCATCGGCAAGAAAGTAGGCATCAAATAGACCACGTTCTGCGGTTTTTGCCAGTTCAATTGCATAATCAATATTGAGATGATCTTGTGGGCGAGATTCTGGGTGGCGCCAACCCGCGACATGCTGTGAGGTGGTTGGAATAAAAGCCCCAAGCTTTATTTGACGTTTAGACATAAAAAATTTCTCATCCCAATTATTCTTAAAAGATAAAAGGGATAAGAACAAAATCTATGCCAAACCGTAATTGTTTGAAAATATGCAATTTTTAATTTTAATTGGTTCTAGGTGTAGATAAATCAACAGGATATAAAACCAAATGTTGAAAAATAAACAGCAGTTTAACGGCAAACTTTATGCATGGATCCGTACAAGATTTTCCATATTGAGATGCAAAGCTGCGGATTGGCATTGAACGCTATTAGCGAGCCTTATAGCAATACTTTGATGGCTTTTCGTCTCCATACCAGTTGGTAATACAGCCCTTGTAAAATACATAAGCTGACAAAAGCCAAAGCATAGGCATACCAAATGCCTTTTAAGCCCCACCATTCACTGAATAGGTAGGCACACGGCACTTCAATGCAAATAATCGCCATAATATTAATAATCATCGGCACGGTCACCGTTCCGCTAGCCCGCATAATGGAAGCAAAAATAGCACTGGCACCAAAAAATAAAATCGACCAAAGCACAATGAACAGCAATTCTTGACCGAGAACCACAACTTCAGGATCTGTAATAAATAGCGCCATTAAATATTTAGAGAATAAATAGCCCAATGCCACCAAGATGCCAGTAATAATGAAATTCATCCCGATGGCCGTACGTTTCACGCGATTAATTAGTTCAGATTGACCCGAACCGATGGCTTGTGCGGCAAAAATAGAAGCTGCAATCGCGATGGACAAGGCCGGGAATTGGATATAGTTCAAAACCTGATTGACCGCGCCATATGCAGCAGTGGCATCAGCACCATGGCGGTTAACTAAACCGACAATCACGAGACCGGCCACAGAGGTCGTGACCATCTGTATACCCGTAGGAATGCCTAGTTTTAAGATAATTTTGCTGAGATCATGTTGATGGCGAATATGACGAATCAACTCGAAGTCGAGTTTGAGCGGGTGATCTTTCTTTTTTAAATAGAAATATAAAAATACCAAGGCAATTAAAAAGCCGATATGACTGGCAATGGCAGGGGCAATAATACCTAAACTTGGAAATCCAAATTTTCCGGCAATCAGCACGGGTGTAATGATCAGCCCTGAACCAATGGTCATACCTGACGCAATCAGCGGTGTTGTACTGTCACCGACCCCACGCAAAATCGAGGTGTAAATAATATAAATAAAGAGTAGTGGACTACCCGCAAGCATCCATTGCACATAAGGCAAAGATAAATGCATCACGTCAGGGGCTGTGCCTAAGGCCAATAAAATGGGCTTGGCAAATATAACCCCTAAAAAGGCAATAATGCTGCCACCAATCAAGGTCATAAAAAGGGTGGAACCCACCACAGTACGAACTTTTTCAAGATTCTGCGCGCCCCAAGCTTGCCCCACCAACACGGTTGCACCTGCCGAGAGTCCAATCACAAAAGCCATTAAACAGAACAAGATCGGGAAAAATACCGCAACGGCTGCAATGGCATGCACCCCAAGCATCTGACCGACAAAAACGGTGTTAATGGTCCCAGATAAATTCTGCAAAATATTGGTGGCGATCAAAGGCACCAGAAAAACTAAAAACGTTTTCCATAAATTTTGCTGAGTAACGAGGGACTGTTGTTTTGACATGCTCAGGTCCTAGACGCGGCTTTTTATGATTTTAAGTTACTGATAACACTATCATGTTGGCATTCAAAAAAGCCTTAGTTTTTGAGTAACCAAGGCTTCATTATTTCTACATGTCTGTTTTAAAAAAACGTTTGGGCAGATACGGCTTTAAACCGCGGAGAGAATCTCTGCAGCTTGATCTAAGGTGGCATCTTGTTTGGCAAAACAGAAGCGTAATAATCGTAAATTTTCCGGCGGTTTTTGATAGAACACTGAGACAGGAATCGCCACGATTTTATGTTGCTCTGCCAACAACTGACACATTTCCACATCGCTTAAATCTGGGCGTATGGCACTGTAATCAAGGTTTTGGAAATAGGTACCTGCGGACGGAATCAACTCAAATTTAGAGTGGCTTAAGCCCGCATTGAAACGGTCACGCTTGGCTTGGTAAAAATCGGCCAATTCAGCAATGTGCTCAGGATGTTCTGCCATAAAGTTAGCCAATGCCATTTGTACGGGCGTAACACCGCAGAAATTTGCAAATTGATAGATTTGGCGAAACACTTGCATCAAGGCTGGCGCTGCAATGCAATAACCAGTTTTCCACCCTGTGACATGAAAAGTTTTACCAAATGAACCCACGACAAAACTACGTTCACGCAGCTCAGGAAATGACAAAGCAGATAGATGCTGACGACCATCAAAAATTAAATGCTCATAGACCTCATCCGACAGCACAATAATATTTTTATCTCGAATCAGTTCGATCAAGTTGAGCCAGTCCTCACGATCCCAAATAGCACCTGTTGGATTATGCGGTGTATTGACAATAATCATCCGGGTTTTATGGTTAATCGCAGCGGCAACACGATTCCAATCCACAGTAAAATGGGGCGTCTCTAAGGCAATGTGAATGGGATGAGCCCCAACCAATTTTACACTGGGCGCATAACTGTCATAGCTCGGATCAAAAATAATCACTTCGTCACCCGCATGAACCACGGCTTGAATGGCACTAAAAATACCAATGGTTGCACCCGGGGTAATGGTCACTTCGGTGTGAGGGTCAATATTTAATTGGTCTCGATGGGCAAACAGTTGGACCAATTGCTCACGTAAATGCATCAGTCCATCGCCGGGTGCATATTGGTTAAAACCCTGTTGCGTCGCATCACTTAGCGCATTTAACAGCGCTGGAGGTGCAGGAAAATCAGGAAAACCTTGAGATAAATTCAGTGCATTTAGACGCTGCGCCATTGCGCTCATGACGCTAAAAATAGTCACACCTTGTGCAGGCAGTTTGGATTCAATTGTGATCATGGAGCTTAAAATTTTTAATAGGTTGCATTTTGAGTGTAGCAGCATCTCAGCGGCTGCGAAAAGTTAGATCAGCAAAATTGATCCAGTATTGACGTTCCTATTCTCTTGAATCCTAAAGTGATGCAAAAGCCAAAAAGAAGAATTCAACAATTTACTTACAAAACAAGGTGGACGAAAAAATAATCATTTTCTAAAATACGAAGTTTATAAAAAATATTTTCCTTATAACAATGCTTAAAAATATTCACGCCATGGTGGAAAACTTTGGCTTTAGCGTACAGAAACGTGCGCTACATATTCATTTTTCAAATGAATCATTAAACACAGAAGTTTTTATTCAACGGATTGAGGGTCAACACCGTATCAATCAAGGCTTTCGTGCGGAAATTATTTGTCTCTCGACCAATGCTCATCTGGCTTTAAAGCAGTTTATCGGTGGCCGAGTGGCTGTCGATCAAGTGACAGATTTGGGACAACTCAGTCGCCTGACTGGTGTAATTACGGGGGCTAGCCAAGGTCAAAGTGATGGTGCACTGACCGTTTATAAACTGGTGATTGAGGATGCCACAGCGCTCTGGCATAAGCGTCGTAACAGCCGTGTCTTTATGAATAAATCGGTACGGGAGATGACCGAGATTATTTTTAGTGAATGGCAGAAAAAAAGCACATTATTTGCCGCGAGCTTGAGCCTCAACATGGATGGATTGACTCGAAACTATGATGTTCGACCATTTACTATGCAAGCCAATGAGAGTGACTACGAATTTCTGACTCGACTGTGGCGCAGTGAAGGGATCAATTGGTTAATTGATGAAGCGGAGTTATTTGTCGCATTTTCGGCTGCACCGATGCAAGCACAGAGGCTGCGTTTAATTGATACGAATCAGGCTTATAGTGCTTTAGAGCGGAAAAAAATTCGCTTTCATCGGAGTCATGCCACGGAACGTTTGGACACGATTACCAGTTTTGTGGCAGAACGCTTTTTACAATCGACCACGATTCAAACGCAGCGTTGGCAAGCTCAACAATTGGCACAAGACCAAAGTAATCCGCTCTTAAGTGCCCATGCACAGAGTGAGCAACAGCATAATGAAACCTTAAGTTTAGAGCAGGCGTGGACCGTAAGTTCGGCTTGGACAACTGACCTTAAAGGTGCAGATCAGGCGACCACTTCAAATACACAGCAATTGGATCAGTTGAATCGGCAACTCAATCAATATCAGGAATTACAAGCCAAATATTTTACCGCCAGCAGTAGCGTAAGGGATGCACAAGTTGGGTATTGGTTTGAATTAGAAAATCATCCTGAAATCGATCAACATCAAACGACAGATCGTGAATTTCTCATATTGGGCAAAGCATTTTATAACCAGAATAATTTACCCAAAGATATTTTGGTTCAATTAGAAAAGTTACTTGCGGCGAGCCGTTGGCTATCTTTAGGGGATGAACGGCAGGCCAATGAGTTGTATGTGGTCCGTCGGCAAATTTCCGTGGTGCCTGAATATGATCCTTTATTACACCGGCCACCTGCGTTTCCACAGCGGGCTAAAGTGGTCGGTCCAGAAGGTGAAAGTATTTATGTCGATGCTTGGGGGCGTATCAAAGTTCGTTTTACGTTTACCCGTAGCGATGACCACAGTCATGATGGCGGAGCAGGGAGTAATGATAATGACAGTGACTCGGCTTGGGTTGATGTACTGACCCCATGGGCAGGTGAAGGTTATGGCGCACGTTTTCATCCTCGTATTGGCGAGATCGTGGTCATCGACTTTTTTGAGGGCGATGTGGATCGACCCTTTGTAGTAGGACGAATACATGAGGCTGAGCGCTCTCAGACCATGTTTGATCTCAAAGGTCAGCTTCCTGAAACCAAAAAGCTCAGTGGTATCCGTTCGCAGGAAGTTGCGGGAGCAGGCTTTAACCAACTACGCTTTGATGACACGACGGGGCAGATCAGTACCCAATTACAGAGTAGTCATGGAAATAGCCAGTTAAATTTAGGAAACCTTAGTCACTCAAAAGAAAACGATACAAGTGAAGGTAGAGGCGCTGGGTTTGAATTAAGGAGTGATTTAGCTGGTGCAATACGCAGTAAAGGGCTATATATATCTACATATGAACAACCCAAAGCTGAAAAAAATCAATTAGAAATTAAAGATGCAATTGATCAACTTTCTGAAAGTTTATCAGAGATGCAAATACTTTCTGAGTATGCTGAAAAGCAAAAGGCTGAGCCTGCTGATATGCTTCAAAATATTGAAATTTATATAAAAAAAATTGAAGAGCAATGGCTTGAATTAAATGCAATGAAAGAAGCTTTTATGTTGATAGCTTCACCTGAAAGTATAGGAATGCTTGCAGGGAAAAATATTCATCTAAATGCATTAGATAGTTTAACAATCGGTAGCGGAAAATCAATAAACTTAAGTAGTAGTGAAAATCTTATTTTAAATGCTAAAAAGAAAGCTAGTTTTTTTGTTGGTGAAGATGATTTAAAAGTTTATACAGCCAAAGGAAAGATGGATGTACAAGTCCAAGATAATACGATGGATTTATCCTCAAGGTTGGACTTAACCATTACATCTTCTGAAGGGAAAGTGGAAATAAACAGCCCAAATGAAATAGTTTTGAAGGCAAAAAACAGTGCTATTAAAATTGATGGTAATGGAGTCACTATTATTACTCCTCAAACATTTACATCAAAAGCAAGTCAACATATTTTCACAACGGGTGTATCTGTAACTCCTAAATTGCCAATTTTTCCAAATAATATTTGTTGGGAATGTCTTGCTCGTAGATCCTCTCAAAGAGGTGCATTTGTAAATAAAGGGGACGGGTTGTAAATGATAGATAATCAAATTAATATTTTATTTAAGACATTTGAAAAATATCCTTTAGAAGATATAGGGTTAAATATATATGCACTTGCAGATGCAGCACAAGACAAGAAGTTTTTAACTAAATTAAATAATTTAAGAATGAAATGTTTATTAAAGGAAGCAAGTGGTGATAAAGCGCGAGAAATCTCTCCTCATTTAATTACATTACCAAAAGACTTTGAAAGTATAGAGTGGAGTTGGATTTCAAAAAATATTTCAGGTACTCCTAAAATGACAATTATAATTAGTAAACTTTCTTTTGAGGAGTTATATGATCATTTACGTAGTTTCCTGGAGGTTAAATTTGAAGGTGGGCTTGAAATGATACTAGCTTTTTGGGATCCATTAATACTGGCAACATTAATTGGTAATGAGAAAGATAAAACTTTATATGTTAATGGACCAGTATTTGATTGTGAGCAAGCTTCAGTTTTATTGGAACCTATTCAAAGTTGGTGGTACTGGGATAGATTAGGCAAGTTACAGGTTTTATTTGGTTTAAATAATGTTTATAACGATTTTAAAGAAAACAAAACCCCCCCATTAGTTTTTACCTCTGATCAGGAAGAATTAATGGTTGAAGCAACCTTTCCTGATAATATAATCTATTATCTGAAATTAAATAACTCTTTCTTAATAAAAGATATCCCTGAAATTGAATTATATGATTTTGTTACTTGTTCAATTCCTGAGGCTAGATTGTATGGATTAAGTGGTACAAGAGATATTTTAAACTTTATTTGTATGAAAATAATTTATGGAAATGATTACTTAAATAATTTAAAAGTTAATGAGGTTCTAAATCTATTAAAAGATAAAAAAATAGATATGGATGAAGCAATGAAATTGTTAGTTATTAAGGCTAGTTAGTATAAATATTTAGGAGAGAATAGTGAATATTTTTAAAATAATAATTTTACCTGTTAGTTTGGCTTTAAGCACTATAGGGTGTGCTGGAGTAAAGACTTCTTATATGATGGCTACTACTTCATTTAATTATAGTCCTCATTATTCCGATTATATGTTGAAAGTAAATGGAGAGGAAATAGGAGGAGGGTTTGGTAAGGCAATTTCTACAAATAAAATTCATGTTGGTAAACAAGAAATAGTATGGGGTGAGACTAATAGTGAAAATATCCACTTTTCTAAAAATGAAATTTTTCTTAATAAAGCTGAATTAAGGAATAAAAAATATCTTGCTGCTCATATTTACCCAGATGATACTGTTGAAATAATTACATCTAATAATTTACCAGTACCGACAGAAAAAGGCTTGAAATGGTTAAATAAACTAAAAAATAATAATTAAGCGAGATTTAAAATGTCTGAAATAAATCGTGTAATTGAAACAAATAGTGATGTTCCAAATAATGAACCTACTGCTAAACAAGATTGTAGCGATGTAGTACATATTTCAGTTTTCTTCGACGGGACTGGAAATAACAAGGACAAGGACAGTGATAAAAAGAAATGGTCTAATCCAGCACGACTATGGCGAAATGCTCGTACATTCATTGATAGTCAAAAGGGAGATTGCTCGAATTATGCGATTTATGCTTCTGGTGTTGGTACTCGTTTTAACGCCGACTTAAATTTTTTTCAACGTGCTATTTCGGTACTTCAAGATCATTTGGGTTTAGGTGCAGGTTTAGGGTTAGGTGGGGCTAGGCGTTTAGATTATAGCGAAGAGCAGTTAAACGATGCACTTAAGCAAGTCATGATTTTTAATGCACAGAAAGCTGAGATTGATGTTAGTAAATATGTTAATGAGAAAAAAGATTATAGTTTTGCTGAAATAGCTAAAAGTTTGGATGAGCATCGTTTAATAAAAAAAATTAATATTTCCACCTTTGGATTTTCTCGAGGAGCTGCTTTAGCAAGGGCATTTACAAATCAGTTTATGTGGCAGTGCGAATCCAGTTGTGATGGTTTAACCTATGGAACAGGTAAATATCCCATTGAGTTTAAATTTATGGGTATATTCGATACTGTTGCATCTTTTGGTTTGCCTGCAGCAAATTTAAACAATAATATTACATTTAAAGGCCGTGATATGGTAATTGATGAGCGCGTAAAAATGTGTGTTCATCATGTGGCTGGTAATGAATTGCGTTTTGCATTTCCTGTTGATTTAATACATAAAAAAAATGGTGAAATATCTAACTCTAATTGGAAAGAGTTGGTATACCCAGGTATGCATTCTGATGTGGGTGGTGGCTATACGCCAGGTAGCCAAAATGTAAATGATAACTTTGCTAGAATTCCGTTAAAAGACATGCTTCAAGAGGCAACAAATGCTGGTGTAAGAATGCTGAGTTATGAGGAGTTAGAGAAAGATCATAGCCAACTTTTTGAACAGCAATTTGAAATTAAAGAAGAAACGCAAAGATTATATAATGCAGTAAAAGATAAAATATCTAATGCTGGAAGTATTGAAGAGCAGATTATTTCATTTATGAAAGTTTATTACAGTGCTTATGGCACCTTATCTAGAAATAATGTGGATTCTGTTAGTGAAAATGCGAGAAAAGGCATAGGTAATAAAGTAAAAGATACTTTGATGTTTTGGAGTCCTCGAGACATGGCTACAGAAATGGACCGGTTGCAGGCATTAAGAAATGGTGCTGGAATATTTAAGGTGACCTCACCCGTATCTGAAAGTTATGAATATCTAATTAATATGGAAAACTGGATTTTAGAGAGTTGGAATGAACCTGCTCATGAAGATGTAACAAAATTTTATTCTGACTTTGTGCATGATTCTAAATATGGTTTTTTATTCAATGCTGAACCATTTAGTTATTTTAGACAAAGAACTGTATATGAATCACGTAGAAGTGATCAAGGTAAAGAAATAGATAAAAAGCTTAGTGAAGAAAAAGCCGTTTGTGAAATTAATGCTGATGATATTCCTCAAGAGGAATTTATTGATTCATATGAATCTGCTGTTGCTAGTAATTATGAAATAGCGTCATGAATGTATAAACATATAATAAATGAAGCCGACACTCGTCGGCTTTTTCTACTTTACCCTTCTAAAACTTCTTCCAACAGCTCTTCACTTGGTGCAAAGTAATACGCTCCGTCCATTGGCGTAACAAAGTGAAGTAAGCGGTCATGAATGCCGTCACCACTGGTGCCAAACATACGAACCAACATACTGTCGATAATGCTGAGATCTTTGGTATAAGCAATAAAGAACAAACCTTGGTCACCGCGGCCATCGCCATAAGGCAATGAATGACGCAAAATTGCGAGTTCTTCACCCTCACCATCTTCAACAACGGTACGTGATATATGTGAGTTTTCAGGTTGTTCGTCTTCGTTCAACTCAATCGATTCAAGTTTGGTACGCCCAATTACATGTTCCTGAGCATCTACCTTTAACTTTTTCCATTTATCTAAGTTGTGTGCATATCGCTGCGCAAACACAAAAGAACCATCTGCAAAAATGCCTGCTTCTTCAGAAAGTAAAGCTGTTTCAGCGCGGTCATCTGGAAATTGAGGGTTTTCAGTACCATCAATAAAGCCAGTTAAGTCACGGCCATCGAAATTACGGAAGCAAACACGCTCATCTAAAACCTCCACTTTATCTTGAATGCCATCAAAGAAAGCTTGGCTTAAAGCAAAGCAAATATCTGTACGCTGTGCTGCAATGTGAATCAGTACATCTGCTGGGGCTACAGGCATGTTAAATGAACCTTGAATTGGATCAAGTTGTTTAAAGCCTGCCGGAGCTTGACTGTAAAGTTGTGCCCAAAGTTCAGGTCCAAAAGCCACAGCTGTTTTAATCTGTGCATTAGGATGTTGGGTAATTAGACGATCACGAGTGCTAAATAAGTCTTCAAGTTGTTCTTTTAATTCGCTAATCGTTAAATCTTTTAAACGTAAAACAATAAAACGAGCATGATCTGAGGGTAATGGCAAAATTACAGATTGAGCAGACATTCATGGCTCCTAAAAATTATAATTTCTGAGTGGCTGTGTATATTGTGCCTTAAGCAGCGCTGAGAGTGTAGCCTTCATTTGGCCTTTTAGCGTGCATTATTGTCATGAAAATAGAGTAAATGTCATATAATACAGACCCATTTCAAACTTGAGCTAATGATGTCCTATCAAATCTGGATTGCATACATGTTGGCATGTTGGGTAATTAGTGTTTCCCCAGGTGCAGGTGCAATTGCGTCTATGTCGAGTGGTTTGAATTATGGGTTTAAGCATGGGTATTGGAATGCAATCGGCCTGCAATTGGCACTTTTGGTTCAGATCGCCATTGTTGCAGCTGGGGCAGGGGTCTTATTTGCGACGACACCATGGGCTTTTCTGATCGTGAAATGGTTTGGAGTGGGATATTTATTGTATCTGGCTTATTTACAGTGGACAGCGCCAACTGAGTCAATTGAAATCCAACAAGATTTACCAAATAAATCACGTTTAAAATTAGTTGTACATGGCTTTTTGGTCAATATGAGCAACCCTAAAGCGATTGTATTTTTGTTGGCGGTTTTGCCGCAGTTTTTAGATTTATCCAAACCCCAATGGATTCAATATGTCATCATGGCTGCAACAATGATTAGCATTGATCTGATTGTCATGGCGGGGTATACCGGTCTCGCTGCAAAAGTACTGCGATTATTAAAATCACCCAAACAACAAAAATATTTGAATCGAACCTTTGCGGTATTATTTGCTTGTGCTGCGAGTTTATTGAGTTTGGTGCATCAATAAATCCAGTTAGATGATTCTGAGCATCGTATTTGACGTGCAAAAAAAAGCCATGCAACTGCATGGCTTTTTTATTTTGATATGTGGCGAATTGAGCAATGAACGTTGCTACTTAAGCCACTTTCTTAAATTTTTGCATAATAAAAATCAGGGCAAAGAGCAGCGCCATGGTTAATACAATAGTCAGTCCTGTAGAGGTGTTTAAACCAGCACTTGACCATAACCCCACGGTCACACCGACTTGGGCAATGATGAAAGACCACAGCACCATTTGTTTCGGGGAATTTGCCAATAAACGAGCGGTTAATGCAGGAATCACTAACAATGCACCCATCAGCAATGAGCCGACAGCACGTAAAGCCAATACGGTAAATAATGCCAGTAATAACATAAAAATCAGACGTTGCCATTTAGCGCTGACACCTTCACTGACCGCAATATCGGGGTCAATGGCAATCTGAATCTGCGATTGCCAACTTTTATACAGCACGGTCAGTGCCACAATGATCACCACTGTAAAGACAGGCAAATCTGACCAAGAAATGGTGAGTAAATCACCAAATAAATAGCTGAGTAATTCAGGTTTTAAGCTGGGCAAACGTTGTATGAAGAGTAAGCCAGAGCACAGGAGTGTTGCTGAACATAGCGCGAGCAAGGCGTCATTGGGCAAGCGAGGGTCGTGTAACACCCATAAGATTGCAACCAATAAGAGCGCAATCAATGTAACGCCTGTCCAAAGCGGTAAACTCATCGCACCGGCAATGGCGACACCGAGTAAAGTGCCATGTGCCATGGTGTCCGCAAAAAATGACATGCGACGCCATAACATTAAACAGCCAAGCGGCGCAGTCAGGAACACCAGCAAAGTGCCCATGATCCATGCTGGCAAAAGGAGTTGTAGCCATTCCATCATGGATTATGCTTCCGGTTCAGGGTGAATATGGGGACGAGAGTCATGCTGGCAAGGCGTTGCACTATCGCCATGCGCACAGTGATCGTGATGGTGTTGATAGAACACACGATTTGTTCCAAAGATCGCTTGATATTCAGGATGTTGCTGTACATTTTCAGGCAAGCCACTGCAACAAATATGTTTGTTCAGGCAAACCACACGGTGCGTGCCTTGCATGACCCACTGTAAATCATGAGAAACCATCAAAACTGCACAGCCATATTTTTCTGGCAAGCTACGCACGTAGTCATACAGTTCCGCTTCAGACTGGATATCCAGACCTTGCATAGGTTCATCCAGAACCAATACATTCGGTTGACGCAATAATGCCCGTGCAATCAATACACGTTGACGTTCGCCGCCCGACAATTGCTGAACTTTAGATTGTTGTAACTTGGCAATGCCTGTATCACGAATAATTTCTTGCTTAATGCTGGCATCACATTTTTCTAGTGCCAATAAATCACACACACGTAGTGGTAAGCTGTGTGATGGATTAAATTTTTGTGGCACATATGAAAATTTTAATTTTTGTGTGCTGATCACTTTGCCAGATACAGGTTTTACAATACCCAACAACACTTTGATTAGCGTGGATTTGCCTGCACCATTGGGACCGATTAAGGTGACAATTTCTTTTTCGTGTAAGGCGAAATCTACATTTTTTAAAATGTCACGTTCATCGATTCGGACATGAACATGCTCTAAAGCCACAATGGGCTTCACATTTAGTGTTTGCTGCGGCACTGCTGACAGATCCCTGAAATTTCAATAATACTGTGATGTGCAGTAAAGCCATCGGATGCAGATAATTCATCGAGTTGCGCCATCAAGCCTTGAGCAGATGCTTCTTTGACTATTTTACAGTCTGTGCAAATCAGAAATGCTGCTTGATGTCCTTCGCGCGGATGGCAACATGGGATGTAAGCATTAATCGACGTTAGACGATGAATCAAACCTTTTTCAAGCAGAAAATCCAGCGTACGGTACACTGTCGGTGGAGCTGCAGGTCGGTCAGACTCACTTTTGATTTTAGCCAAAAGGTCATAAGCGCCCATTGGTCCCGTTGCATTTAAGATCAGTTCCAATACTTCTTTACGCAAGGGCGTAAGTCGAGCACCCGTCGCACTACAGAGACTCTCAGCTTCAGCAAGGCGCTGTTCGACATTATGATGATCGTGTACACCATGCAAAGCATTATGATGTTCGTGTGAACATGCGCTCATAGCCAACCTCGAGTACGAAACTGTATAAAGAAAAAGACTTTAAATCTTAACATGAAGCGTAAGGACTTACGAACAGACGTAGGTTTTTTTACGATTTTGTTATATTATAACACTATTCATTTTATGGTGCTCTCTCCCCATGTCCCGTGTATTTCTTTTTTGTAGTTTGGCTTTATTCAGTGTAATGAGCTGGGCGCAAGGTCTCGTTGTTTCTACACAACCGATTTATCTAATCGCGAAGGATGTACTCAAGGGCGTAGAGCAGCCAAAACTACTGCTTGACCATCAATCTGGACATGATGTGAGTTTGACGCCTGCGCACCGTAAAACCGTGCAAGATGCCAATCTCGTTTTATGGCTAGGCCAAGCGCATGAAGCGCCATTGGCAAAAATGTTGGGTGAAAGTGGCAAAAGTATTGCTATTTTAGACTCAGGCATTATCAGTGCTTTGCCATTACGGGATGTCCGTGGCAATGCATTAAAAGGCACAATCGATACCCATGTTTGGCTTGAACCTAACAATGCAGTTCGAATCGGCTTTTTTATTGCTGCTTTACGTTCACAACAGTTTCCAGAACATCGTGAAAAATATTGGGCTAATGCGCGTGCATTTGCGCAGAAACTCTTGATCACAGCCCAAAAAACAGATGTGTCGAGCCGTGCTCAGCCTTACTGGTCTTACCACGATGCCTATCAATATCTTGAGCGCTCACTGAATTTGAAATTTACCGGTGCGTTGACAGATGATCCACATGTCGCGCCGACATTGGCACAAATCAAATACTTGAAAGACCATCGCGCGCAGCCAAAAATATGCTTACTTGCAGAAGCACATGCCAGTCAAAATCAGTATCAAAAGCTGGGTGGCATCGTCTTTCAGCCGGTGGACGAAACCATGAGTGGGGCAGGGGATTTTGTAACAGCATGGAAGATGTTGGCTGATAAAACCCTTAAGTGCACACTAAATGCGCGAAAGTAATGTAAAAAACAAACAACTATTGATTAGTTTGAAAGCAGTTTACCAATTTAAAAAAACACGACTAAGGTCGGGAAAAGATTGCAAGTTAAGGGGTGTAACTCTATAATGCCTGCGATTAAAAATAATCATCAGTTAAACTTGTCAAGCAGAATTGCTGTGAGTGAACAAAAATGAGTCGAACTAGTCGCATGATTGATCGACGATTAGCGAAAGCTTTAGTCATCTTACAAGCAGTAATGATTCCTGTTTCAGCCCTGATTGGTTGGGTCCTTAAAGACACAATCACAGCATATAGTGCAGCTTTGGGTGCGTTGGTATGCTGGCTAGCAAGTAGCTACTTTTCATGGCAGTCGTTTCGTGCGGCTGGTGCCCGTGCCTCTAAACAGGTGCTGTCAAACATGTATCGTGGCTTAATGGGCAAGTTTGCAATCGTGATTGTTGGATTCATTTTGATTTTGATCAATGTCAAACCGTTGTCAGCGGTGGCATTGTTTTGTGGTTTTATGCTCGTACAAAGTATGTCGTGGGTCGCTCCTTTTTGGGCAACACGCTTAAAAAAACGAGTATAAACACAACAAAAAATTGAAAAGTTTTTTGGAGAGTAACGAGATATCAGGCAGCACGCGATATTCGTTTTCTCTATTAGTTTTGACATTGACCAGGTGTGATTTATGGCTGCTGAAGAACATGCCCTTACTTCGACCGAGTACATTCAGCATCACTTGACTAACTTGACCTATGGCAAAATGCCAGATGGTACTTGGAAGTTAGCTGAGACTGCTAAAGAAGCTCAAGAGATGGGGTTCACTGCTATTCACTTGGATTCAATGGGTTGGTCTATTGGCCTTGGTATAGTTTTCTGTTTGTTGTTCTGGGTTGTAGCGAAAGCTGCAAACTCTGGTGTTCCGACCAAGTTCCAGTCTGCAATCGAAATGATTATCGAGTTCGTTGACTCAAGTGTCCGTGACACTTTCCATGGCAAATCGCGCTTAATCGCGCCGTTAGCGTTGACCATCTTCGTGTGGATTTTCCTCATGAACTTGATGGACTTGATCCCTGTTGACTGGATTCCTTATACAGCTCAATTGATCGGTGCTAACGTGTTTGGTATGGATCCTCACCACGTTTACTTCAAAATCGTTCCATCTACTGATCCTAACATTACCCTTGGTATGGCATTGTCAGTGTTTGCGTTAACTATTTTCTATAGTATCCGTGAGAAAGGTCTTGTCGGATTCGGTGCAGAATTTGCACTTAACCCATTTAACCCAAGTAACCCAGTTTTAAAAGCATTACTTATTCCGGTAAACATTATTCTTGAATTAGTAACTTTTATTGCACGTCCAATCTCATTGGCTCTACGACTGTTCGGTAACATGTATGCGGGTGAGTTGATCTTCATCTTGATCGCATTACTACCGTTCTGGATCCAGTGGGCGTTGTCTGTGCCTTGGGCGATCTTCCATATTCTTGTTATTACGTTACAAGCATTCATTTTCATGATGTTGACTATCGTATATATGAGTATGGCTAGCGAAAAGCATTAATGGTATTGCTCAACTGTCAAAGGGTGGTTGGGCACACAATTTTTTAACTTAATTTGGTATAAACCTAACCTCTGAGGAATTATCATGGAACTCACTTTAGGTCTAGTTGCAATTGCATCTGCTATCTTGATCGCTTTTGGTGCTTTAGGTACTGCGATTGGTTTTGGTCTTCTAGGCGGCCGTTTCTTAGAAGCTGTTGCTCGTCAACCAGAATTGGCTCCACAACTTCAAACTCGTATGTTCTTAATCGCGGGTCTTCTTGATGCTGTGCCTATGATCGGTGTTGGTATTGGCTTGTTCTTCATCTTCGCTAATCCATTTGTAGGTTAATCAGCTTAATTCCTAAATTAAACTATTGAGGAATAGCAATGAATATCAACCTCACATTGATTGGCCAAGCGATTGCTTTTGCGATTTTTGTCGCATTCTGCATGAAATTTGTTTGGCCACCACTAATCAATGCGATTAGTGAGCGTCAGCGTAAAATCGCTGATGGCTTAAACGCTGCTGAAAAAGCGAAAGCTGACCTTGCGGATGCGCAAGCACAAGTGAAAGCTGAATTAGATGCGGCTAAAGCACAAGCGGCTCAATTGATCGAACAAGCGAACCGTCGTGGTGCGCAATTGGTAGAAGAAGCGCGTACTCAAGCTGCGGCTGAAGGTGAGCGTATTCGTCAACAAGCTAAAGAAGCTGTTGATACTGAAATCAATGCTGCTCGCGAAGAATTACGTCAACAAGTTGCTGCTCTTGCAGTTACTGGCGCAGAAAAAATTCTGAACCAGCAAGTTGACGCAGAAGCTCACAATGCCATGCTGACTCAGCTGGCTGCTAAACTTTAAGAGAGGCGGATTATGGCTGAACTCTTGACGTTGGCACGCCCATACGCTAAAGCAGCATTTGCTTACGCTTCTGAGCAAAATGCAACTGACGCTTGGTCAAATGCATTGAACTTGCTCAGTGCTGCGGTGCAAGACGAAGCATTTTCAGCTTATCTAAATCGCCCTGAGCTTACGCCTGCTGAGCAGGTAAGTGTTTTCGCAAAAGTTTTAGGTGAAGACCAGACTGCAGCAGTGTCAAACTTTTTGACATTGCTTGCCGATAATGACCGTCTGGCACTTCTTCCTGAAATTTCAGAAGAATACGAACAGCTCAAATCACAGAATAACAATACTGTGGATGTAGTGATTGAATCTGCATTCCCATTGACTTCTGTACAAGAACAATTACTTGCGCATGCATTAGAGAAAAAATTCGAAGCTGCCGTAAATGTTTCTGTAGAAGTTAACCCAGCGTTAATCGCGGGTGTAGTTATTCGTGCAGGCGACCAAGTGATAGATGATTCTGCGCTTAACAAGCTTGAAAAAATGCGGACTCGTCTTCTTGCTTAACAGCTCGAAGACTGAACTTTAAAAAGATTGAGGTATAGCGCAATGCAACAACTGAATCCATCCGAGATCAGTGCGCTCATTAAACAGCGTATCGGCGATCTGGACACCAGCGCGACCGCTAAGAACGAAGGGACCATTGTTATGGTTTCCGACGGTATTGTGCGCATTCACGGCCTTGCTGATGCAATGTACGGTGAAATGATCGAATTCGACGGCGGCTTATTTGGTATGGCACTGAACCTAGAACAGGATTCAGTGGGTGCCGTTGTCTTAGGTAACTACTTAAGCCTTCAAGAAGGTCAAAAAGCTCGTTGCACAGGTCGTGTATTAGAAGTTCCGGTTGGTCCAGAACTTTTAGGCCGTGTAGTAGATGCTCTTGGTAACCCAATTGATGGTAAAGGCCCTATTGACGCAAAACTTACTGATGCTGTTGAAAAAGTAGCACCAGGCGTAATTTGGCGTCAATCAGTGGATCAACCTGTACAAACTGGTTATAAATCAGTAGATACAATGATCCCTGTTGGTCGTGGTCAACGTGAGTTGATCATCGGTGACCGTCAAACTGGTAAAACAGCTATGGCGATCGATGCGATCATCGCTCAGAAAAATTCTGGCATTAAATGTGTATACGTAGCAATTGGTCAAAAACAATCGACTATCGCTAACGTTGTGCGCAAGCTAGAAGAAACTGGCGCTATGGCGTACACAACTGTTGTAGCAGCTGCTGCAGCTGATCCTGCGGCGATGCAGTATCTTGCTCCGTATGCTGGTTGTACAATGGGTGAGTACTTCCGTGACCGCGGTGAAGACGCGCTTATCATTTATGATGACTTGTCTAAACAAGCTGTTGCTTACCGTCAAATTTCATTGCTTCTACGTCGTCCACCAGGTCGTGAAGCATATCCTGGTGACGTATTCTATCTACACTCACGTTTACTTGAACGTGCTTCACGTGTATCTGCTGACTACGTTGAGAAATTCACTAACGGTGAAGTTAAAGGCCAAACTGGTTCATTAACTGCATTACCGATTATTGAAACTCAAGCCGGTGACGTATCTGCATTCGTACCTACAAACGTAATTTCGATTACTGACGGTCAGATCTTCTTAGAAACATCATTATTCAACGCAGGTATTCGTCCTGCTGTGAACGCGGGTATCTCTGTATCACGTGTTGGTGGTTCTGCTCAAACTAAGATCATCAAAAAATTGTCAGGTGGTATCCGTACCGCTCTTGCGCAATACCGTGAATTAGCTGCGTTTGCTCAGTTCGCTTCTGACCTTGACGAAGCAACTCGTAAACAGCTTGAACATGGTCAACGTGTAACTGAGCTTATGAAGCAAAAACAATATGCTCCATACTCAATTGCTGACCAAGCTGTTTCAATTTATGCATCTAACGAAGGCTACATGGCTGACGTAGAAGTGAAGAAAATCGTTGCATTTGATGCTGCGTTGATCTCTTACTTCCGTTCAGAAAATGCTGCGTTAATGCAAAAAATTGACGAGACTGGTGCTTACGATAAAGAAATCGAAGCAGCAATCAAAGCAGGTATTGAAAGCTTTAAAGCGACTCAAACTTACTAAGATTCAACTGTGTTGAATCTGGTTTTGGTTTGGTTCACGGATCAACCTTCGGAAGCTCGAAAGGGCTTTCGAATACTAGGTTAAGCGTATGGCAAATTTAAAAGAAATTCGCGCCAAAGTAGCTAGTATCAAAAGCACGCAGAAAATTACTCGCGCGATGCAGATGGTAGCAGCTTCTAAGATGCGTCGTGCGCAAGAGCGCATGGCTCAAGGCCGTCCGTATGCCGAAAATATGCACCGTGTAATTGCTCATTTGGTACAAGCGAACCCTGAATACAAACACCGTTATATGGTTGAACGTCCTGTAAAGCGCGTTGGCTATATCATTGTTTCTTCAGATCGTGGCCTTGCTGGTGGTTTGAACATTAACTTGTTCAAAAAAGTGGTAAAACACGTACAACAGCAACAAGAGCAGTCAATTGAAGTTCAATTTGCTTTAATTGGTCAAAAAGCGGTTTCGTTTTTTAAAAACTACGGCGGTAAAGTTCTTGGTGCAACTACAAACGTAGGTGATGCTCCGAGTCTTGAACAGTTAACTGGTTCTGTACAGGTGATGTTAGACGCGTTTGATAAAGGCGAGTTAGATCGTATTTATCTAGTGTCAAACGGCTTTGTCAACGCCATGACTCAAAACCAAAAAATCGAACAGCTTGTTCCTTTAGCAGCTGCTGAGGAAAGCGAAGGTCTAAACCGTCAATACGGTTGGGACTATATCTATGAACCAGAAGCTGAAGAGCTTTTAAATGGTTTATTGGTTCGTTACATTGAGTCTATGGTTTATCAAGGTGTGATTGAAAACATCGCATGTGAACAGTCTGCTCGTATGGTTGCAATGAAAGCTGCAACTGATAACGCGGGTGAATTGATCAAGAGCCTACAACTTATTTATAACAAGCTGCGTCAAGCCGCGATTACTCAGGAAATCTCTGAGATCGTTGGTGGTGCCGCTGCCGTTTAACATTATTAGTTTGAATTGAGGAGACAGCAATGAGTAGCGGTCGTATCATTCAGATCATCGGCGCGGTTATCGACGTCGAGTTTGAACGTAACAGCGTTCCTAAGATCTATGACGCTCTCCATGTTGATGGTACTGAAACTACATTAGAAGTTCAGCAGCAACTTGGTGATGGCGTAGTTCGTACTATTGCAATGGGTTCTACTGAAGGCCTTAAGCGTGGTCTTACTGTAACTAACACTGGCGCGCCTATCTCTGTACCTGTAGGTACTGCATGTTTAGGTCGTATCATGGACGTTCTTGGTCGCCCTATCGACGAAGCTGGTCCTGTTGGTACTGAAGCTCGTTTACCAATTCACCGTCAAGCGCCTTCTTATGCAGAACAAGCGGCTTCTACTGACCTTTTAGAAACTGGTATTAAAGTAATTGACTTACTTTGCCCGTTCGCTAAAGGTGGTAAAGTTGGTCTGTTCGGTGGTGCCGGTGTTGGTAAAACTGTAAACATGATGGAGTTGATCAACAACATCGCGAAAGCTCACTCAGGTTTATCTGTGTTTGCTGGTGTTGGTGAACGTACTCGTGAAGGTAACGACTTCTATCACGAAATGAAAGACTCTAACGTTCTAGACAAAGTAGCAATGGTCTACGGTCAGATGAATGAGCCACCAGGTAACCGTTTACGCGTAGCGTTGACTGGTTTGACTATGGCTGAGTACTTCCGTGACGAAAAAGACGAAAACGGTAAAGGCCGTGACGTTCTATTGTTCGTTGACAACATCTATCGTTATACACTAGCGGGTACTGAAGTATCAGCACTTCTAGGTCGTATGCCATCTGCAGTAGGTTACCAACCGACTCTTGCAGAAGAGATGGGTGTTCTTCAAGAACGTATTACGTCTACTAAGTCTGGTTCTATTACGTCAATCCAAGCGGTATACGTACCTGCCGATGACTTAACTGACCCATCGCCTGCGACTACCTTCGCTCACTTGGACGCGACTGTTGTATTGAGCCGTGACATCGCATCTTCTGGTATTTACCCAGCGATCGATCCACTTGACTCTACTTCACGTCAGTTAGATCCACTTGTAGTGGGTACTGAGCATTACGAAATCGCTCGTTCAGTTCAAAACGTTCTTCAACGTTACAAAGAATTGAAAGACATTATCGCAATTCTTGGTATGGACGAATTGGCAGAAGAAGACAAACTTACTGTATACCGTGCACGTAAGATCCAACGTTTCTTCTCTCAACCGTTCCACGTAGCTGAAGTGTTTACTGGTGCGCCTGGTAAACTTGTACCGCTTAAAGAAACGATTCGTGGCTTTAAAGGTCTTCTAGCTGGTGAATACGATCACATCCCAGAACAAGCGTTCTACATGGTTGGTGGTATTGACGAAGTGATTGCTAAAGCTGAGAAACTTTAATTAGTTACCTAATTTAGGAGATTCTCATGTCAACGATGCAATGTGACGTTGTAAGTGTTAAAGAGTCTTTGTACTCAGGCACTGTAACTATGCTAATTGCTAAAGGTGCTGGCGGTGAGTTGGGTATTATGCCTGGCCATGCTCCGTTGGTAACTTTGCTCAAGCCGGGCGCAATCCGCGTTCTGCTTGAAAATGGTACAGAAGAATTGATCTATGTATCAGGTGGTGTACTTGAAGTTCAACCGCACGTTGTTACAGTACTTGCAGACACTGCAGTACGTGCTGACAACCTTGATGAAGCAGCAATTATTGAAGCTCGTAAACAAGCTGAACAATTGTTAGCAAATCAAAAGAGCGATTTGGACGCTGCTGCTGCATTGGCTGCTCTTGCAGAAACTGCTGCTCAGTTGGAAACCATCCGCAAAATCAAAAACCGCGCTCAATAAGACACGGTTTGAGATTGAAAGAGCCACCCGAAAGGGTGGTTTTTTTATGCCTAAAGTATTTGAAAAAACTGATCAATCTAAAGTTGCATATATTTTATTCATATTTTGATTTATTCTCATTCAATTCAACTGCCTAACACTGCCTTATGAATCTCATCGCTTTTGAACCTCACTTTTGGGAACTTTACCAAGACTTTGATCACTATTATTTAAGTATTGCGGTCGATATGAGTTCGGTGGTGTCTTGTTGGGATGTGGAATTGACGCATGAAGAAGTGCAGCAATATGAGCATCGTGGTCGTGTCAGTATTCAAGAACTGGCAAAAGAGATGGTGGCTGAAACCTATAGAGGTGATTTTAGTTCTTTGGAAAGTCGCTTGGTGAAACCGTATGAACGACAAGCCATGCAAGCTGCGTTTAAAACATGGCAACAGCAGCAACAAGCTGAGTAACTGGTTTATGCGGTTATGGGTTCATCGGTAAGATTGAGAACTCGCCATTTGCAATAATTTTAAGCTTAAAAATTTCAGTAAAACCTTCTTCATAGCAGGGAATTTCTGATTTCTTATAGGTGGCTCGAACTCCAACTTCGGGAATATTGGCTTTACCTTCTCTATAGCTATTACGTTCTAAAGTACTGGCCAAATCAGTGTCAAAATAATAAGCAATTACATCAAAGCCAGCATCTCGCGTACGTTGAATATACCGCGCACGATCCATACGTGTCGGGTTGGTGTTATCAATTACCATTTTGGTTTTAGACACCAAACCAGCTTCAAAAATTATATTTTCACGATGTCGGGTTTTCAGCATATCAAGATTAATACGCAAATGACTGTGATATAAATTCAACATATAAAATGTGGATTTACCCGATGCTTGTACACCGGTGAAAATAATCAGTTGCATAGTGGATGAAAAAATCTGTAGACCTTATATTACATATTAAAGCAGCTACGGGCTTTTGCTACAATTTTTGCACTGCCAATAACAACAAAATAGGTCAGGACTTTTTATGTATACACTTCGATTATGTTTCTGCTTATTGCTGGCAACGCCGCTGCTTGCCTGCCAAAGCCAATATGTCACCACACCGAATGTCGCGACTGAAGCCGCATTGGTAGCGGAATCAGTGGATAATGGCATCAGTACAGAACTTGAAATTCCCTATTTATCCGCTTTTCGCAACCTAAGACAAGCCTATAACCACTGTGTGGCGTTCACCTCAGCAGAAGCTTATGTGTATACTGACAATCGACTGGAAGAACATTTAGAGCAGGGCACGCTGATGGCGCGTACAGAAAATGGCGCTTTTCTACATAAAATGTTGGTGGAGGGAATGGGAGCTGACAAAACTCGAATTACCCTGTTTCTGCCAGCCAAATTTCATTTTGCCCAAGCCCGTTTTAAGCAAGATGTGCAACGTGCACTTGGACAAGATAAAAACTGTAATACCTATGAGTTTGCTCAATCTTAAAATAGGAAAAAGAGGCAGTTGTTTATTTTCTGGTTGGGAGATTTTCTATGCTTAAAAATTCTATGCGTTTCAAATATTTGAATATCGGTTCTTAACACTATGTGGGAAGTTTTAGATTAAAAAATATTGTGAATTTACAGCATGGCACTTTGTGATGTGTGGTCGATCAACCGATCATCAGGTACTGAATCACAAGAAGTAGCAAACCGAGAGAATTGCTTACAAATTCATCACGCCGACCAATTTATTCTTCCTCTATAGTAGAGCTAGGTTGTTTAAAAAATAATCTCAACACTTATAAGATGGAGAGAATAAATATGGCAACAATGAAAGCAGCCGTAGTGACTGCATTTAATCAACCACTACAAATACAACAAGTCGAAATTCCTAAAGTCACGCCGGGCAAAGTCTTGGTCAAAATTATCGCGACAGGTGTCTGTCATACCGACTTACATGCCATGCATGGCGATTGGCCTGTTCAGCCAACCTTACCTTTTATCCCTGGACATGAAGGTGTCGGTGAAGTAGTTGAAATTGGTGAAGGAATTGAACATTTAAAAGTTGGTGATATCGTCGGGATTCCTTGGTTATATTCAGCGTGTGGGCATTGTGATCATTGCTATGCGGGCTGGGAAACCTTATGTAAACAACAACAGAACTCAGGCTATTCAGTCAACGGCAGCTTTGCAGAATATTGCTTAGCAGATGGTGATTACGTCGGTGTGATTCCTGAAGGTGTCGATCTATTAGAAATCTCACCTATTCTATGTGCTGGTGTCACTGTTTATAAAGGATTGAAAATGACCGAGGCCAAAACAGGGGATTGGGTCGCCATTTCCGGTATTGGTGGTCTAGGTCATGTGGCAGTGCAATATGCCAAAACAATGGGCTTTAATGTCGTAGCGATTGATGTTGATGACTCAAAACTTGAATTGGCCAAAAATCTCGGTGCCGATGTCGGCATTAATGCCTTAAAAACCGATGTAAAAGAAGCAGTGTTGCAGGCAACGGGTGAAGGCTGTCATGGTGTCTTGGTGACGGCGGTTTCTCCGAAGGCCTTTGAGCAGGCTGTTGCCATTGTCCGTCGTGGAGGTACCATGGTCTTAAATGGTTTGCCACCCGGAACTTTTGACTTGTCGATCTTTAATATGGTGCTGGAGGGAATTACGGTATGTGGTTCAATTGTTGGGACACGTCTGGATTTAAAAGAAGCACTAGATATCGCTGCGCGCGGTAAAGTCAGAGCACATATTCATGTTGAACCGCTCGAAAATATCAACGATATTTTTGATCGTATGGAAAAAGGTAAAATTGATGGCCGTATCGTGATTGATATGCGGCTTTAATGCAAAATCCCACAGGCAACATAACATAGAGCAAAATCAAGACAGACCGATTCAGTATGATTGAAAGGTCTGTCTTGCATGTTTAGAGCTAAGAGAAAATTAGCTTTCTGATGTTTTTTCTTGAGCTGAATGATCTGAAATGATCATGCTGGCAAGTTTAACCATCTCCAGTTGGATATTACCCATTTGATTTTTAATTTTCTGAATATCGACTTGAGTTAAATCCATTTGACCATTTAAAAAGGGTGAAGCCAAAACTTGCTGATTGGCAGCTTGTAAATTGCTGCGAATATCATTGATTTCAGTACTTTTTAGGTTCAGTCCACTGAGTGCCTGATTAAAACCTTTCAATTGTTGTTGCAGCTGATCGGCTGCTTTTTGTAGTTGAATCGGGTCTTGGCTATTGACTGCCGTTTCAATATCGCTTTGGGTTTGTTTCAATTGCTCAACATAGCTGCCCGCTTTCAATTGCATGTCGGCGACATCACGGACAATGTAAAACATATTGCCGCTTTTTAGATTTTGTTGCTGAGCCGCTGATTCTGTTTCAGTTGCTTCATGATGCTCAGAGGAAGCCGTATTGGATAATTCAACTTCTTCAGTGGTAGTTTGAATGTCTTGCTCAGGTGCTGTTGCAGGGTCACAACCGATCAGCACCAAAACACCACTAAAAATGGCAAAAGGGAGAAGGGCATTCTGCACTAGCTTTTTCATTCAATCATCACTATGTGTTAAGTCTATGCTTTGAATATAGGGGCAGAATGTGGATTAAAAATAGATTGTTGCAAAGCAATAACAAAATAATCGCTTGAACAAAAAAAAGAGGGCATTTGCCCTCTTTTGATGTTTTGGTGGGTTTAACCCGCAATGATTTTGATAATGGCGTGGCTGACGGCATTCATTAAAATGTAGTCGCCATTCACTTTAATCCATTGTTGGTTTTTGCCTGGTTTAGATAATTTTTTGTATTTGGTGTGGTCTACTTTGTAGCTATGACCACGGTATTCAGAAGGTACTTTTTGTCCAGAACGCCAATCATGTGAAGGATTTACGGCTTTTTTCTTGTTCTGGCTTTGGTTTTTTACTGGTGTGTTTTGTTTAGTGTGCTGTTGAGCTTTCGTATTTTGATTATGCGCAGGTGCATGTTGTTGGCTATTTTGCGGTGCAGCCATTGCTGGAGCAGCAACAAGTGCTGTCGAAATAGATAAAACGATAGCTTTCATTAATGTATTCATAAGTTCACCTGTTTACTGCTGGATGTGATTTGATAAGACTCATCATAATGAGTATTTACAGGGAAACTTTGAACAATGTATATGTGAAATATTAAAATAATGGATAAACTATGTAAATTATCATTATGTGATAATTGATAACTATTATTGTGATAATTTAAAATGATCAATCTCAGTTAAAATCAAAATAATCTTAACTGAGAGATTGAGATATTGGCGAATTATTTGGCTAATTCAGCATTAATGGCATCGACAATACGTGCATCATCTGCCTTGATGTCAGGTGCAAATCGAGCCACAACTTCACCTTGTTTATTCACGAGGAATTTTTCAAAGTTCCAGAGCACTTCAGGCTTTGGATTTGGTGTTAAACCGTATTCAACTAAATCATCCCACCATGGGCCTTCACCAATGCGTTCAGGAATGGCTTGGGTTAAGGTTTGATAAAGGGGGTGTTTATCCGCGCCTGCAACAGAAATTTTTGCAAAAAGTGGGAAATCGACCTTGTAGTTGATCGAGCAAAATTCTTGAATTTCCGCTTCAGAACCAGGTTCTTGTTCTAAAAAGTTATTGGCAGGAAAACCTAAGACTTCAAAACCTTGTGATTTCTTTTCTGTATAGAGTTTTTCTAGGCCTTCATATTGCGGTGTTAGCCCACATTTAGAGGCCACATTGACCAATAATAAAACCTTGCCTTGGTATTGATTGAGTGTGGTGTCATCACCTTGGATGGTTTTTACCGGGATATCGTAAACTGAAGCTGACATATTCGTTCCTAATTGAAGTTGTGCCTTTCATCCTTGTTTTAAAGGGAAATCTGGTGAACAGCAAGCTTTTATCGATAGGTTTTTCGCATAATTTTTGTAGTACTTTGCAGAATTCGAGCTGATGCTTGCTTGAGTGCTTGGCATTTAACTAGTGGCACGGTGTTGGTTTGGGGTTTTTCCTGTATAGCGTTTAAAAAACTCAATAAAGCTTGAGCTGTGTTGATAACCCAATTCATAGCTGAGAGCTTTAATAGACTGACCAGCGCGGAGTTGTTGAATGGCATAAATAATTTTCGCACGGTTTCTCCATTCAGAAAGGCTCATTTGCAGTTCGTTCTGACTCAGCCGCAATAACTGACGCTCACTCAAAACAACATTGGATAAGCATCGCTGTAGGCTCAAGCTAAAATGATCTACATCTGCGAGCTGCGCTAAGATCGGCTTTAACACCGCATCATGGCTTTGCGGCAAATAATGTTGATGTTTGGGCGCTGTTTTTAACTGGTCGAATAAGACTTGTAGCAGGTGTCGATAGGGTGGTGTGGTATGTTGCTCTGTAGGAAAGGCCAAAATTTCTTGCACCAACAAACGAAAGAAAGGCTGGATGCTAAACACTTCAGTCTGCTTGGGAAAATCTACGCAGAGATCTGGTGCCAGTCGGATTGCCACATAATGAATGGGTTGTTCATCAATCGCGACCGAGCAATGTTCTGTATGTGGGGGAATCCACACCCCATAACTGGCAGGTGAGAGATGGTGTTGTCCTTGTATCTCATACTCGAAAATACCATCGAGACAAAAATTAAAATCACCCCAAAGACAACTGTGCGGATAGACCGTATCTAATGTGGTGTAGTGCGCTTCAAAAAGCTCGATTTGTTGTTCAATCGGTGCTGATGTCATATATGCCTAGGTGTCGATGTCTGAACTACAATATAAATGTCTGAAATCATGTATTTCAATTAAAACAGACATCACTCAAAATACCTAGACCAATCTTTGCACAATATATTGAGGAGTCAGACATGTTGCTTCAAGCGCGTTGGGCGAAATTTGCAATTTGTTTGCCTCTGATCGCGGTATTTATATGGTCGTTGAATATTACCGTCACCCGCTATGTAACTGATTATATTTCACCGGTCAGTATCAGTTTTTATCGATGGTTTATTGCATTTTTGATCCTGACCCCCTTTATGCTGAAAACCGTTTGGCAGCAAAGACAGTTAATCATGCAGCATTGGCAGCAATTGGCTGTGCTGAGTGCTTTTGGCATGGTGTTATATCAAGGCTTGGGCTATACCGCTGCGCATTATACGACGGCGACCAATATGGGCATCATCAATGCCTTTATCCCTGTTTTTACGATTGCCGTTGCATTTTTCATACTTAAAGATGTGCCCAACCGCTATGCCATCTTAGGCTGTGCGATTTCATTTACGGGGCTATTGTTTGTCATTGCGCAAGGCGATTTCAGTCAATTACTGAATATGGGCGGACATTTCGGCGATATCCTCATGATCTTCGCAGTGTTCTTTTATGCCTTTTATGGGGTGTTTTTAAAAAAATGGCAATTGAAACTTCCGCTACTGTTGAGCTTATATGTACAAATTTTCTTTGCCGTTTTATATCACTTGCCATTCGTGTTGTATTTAGGCATTGACGCGATTAATCCTGCGAATGCGCCAAGTGTATTTTATGCGGCAATTTTTCCATCATTGATTGCACCGTTGGTATGGATGTTGGCTGTGCAACATCTCGGGCCGAATCGCACCAGTATTTTTATGAATTTGATGCCGGTATTTACCGCGATTATTGCCTATTTCTGGTTGGCTGAGCAGTGGATGTTTTATCATACCGTCGGCACAGTGATGACGATTACTGGGGTGATCTTGGCGCAGCGTAAGTAAATCTAGTAAAAAGATGAAAATTTACGAGAAGTATTGATTAAAAAATAAACAAACAAACTTATTTTTTTATAGAGCAAATCTTTTGAAAATGGATTTTTGAGTGTAAAACTGAATTAAAAAAACAAATGCTCGTCTTAAAAATCAATCAAAAATAGATACATATTTTGACTAAGTAGTTATAAAATCACAAATAAAGTGCTTATCAGTAGTTTTATTTATATAAAAAATCTATTTGTTAAATTTAAAAAAATATTACATAATACTTTCATCGTAAATGATGAAGTAATTCTTAATAATTACTTGATATTTACCCAGAGATTGTAAGACCCTCTGGATGTGATTTTATACACATCCTTTTTTATGCTCAGCCATCCCTATATGGCTGAGCTTTTTTTTGTCTGTATTTTCCCGAAAGGCAGGTGTAGACAGGCATCCGAGCTTATGCGCGGATGATTTCACCTGTTTCAGCATCAATAATTTTGCTTGGTTCTTGGCTTAGGCCGAGATCACCATTTAAATAATTGAGTTCATTGGCAAAATACTGATTGGCTTCTTGTAAGGAACGTGCAGGGGTTAATCCCGCAGGATTGGCACTGGTAGACACAATAAAGCCATTAAAAGCTTGGCATAAAGCCACACATAAAGAGTGGGTAGTCACACGGACTGCGACTTTTGGATGATTGCCTTTAATCCATGTTGGAATATGGTCACCAGCTGGTAATAACCATGTGGTTGCACGCTCATTGGGTTTACGGTTGGTCCATGTCGCAATGACTTGCTGACGCATATCTTCTGTTAAGCCTTGGAGCAGGTGTTCAACTTGAGCGACATTGGCAGCCAATAAAATCACGCCTTTTTCAATGGGACGTTGTTTTAAGCGCAAAATTTCGAGAAAGGCTTGCTCATTGTAGGGATCACAGCCCAATCCCCAAACAGCCTCTGTAGGATATGCGAGAACCTGACCTTTTTTAAGACAGGAAGCTGCTTCTGCAACAGAGGTGGTAATCATTTCTATAGACCTTAACTGATTCGACAAAGGACTATTGTGAACCTAATTTACCCATTCGACAACGTAAGTAGTGTCCGGCTTGTTGTGTGGCATAGCCCATTAACTCTAATTCCATCAGTTGACTGGTCAATGTCGCGGTATCAATTTTGAGTTGAATGGACAATTGATCAAGGCTTTGGCCGACCCAATCAAGCTGCCGATACAGCGCAATTAAATGTTCTGGGATAGGTGCGGGTGGCGGGGTGTCCGGTGTTGCTGTTTCGGGTGTCGCTATTTCGGTGGTTGTTAAGGTTTTGGCAGCCTGCGATTGCCACTGTGTGGCCAGAGCTAGGTCTTCAATGACCTGTTGTGGATGATCAATCAAAATTGCACCTTCGCGTATGAGTTGATGGCAACCTTGATGCGATTCACTATAAATATGGCCTGGGATGGCAAAAATAGATTTGCCTTGTTCGGCAGCGCGTTGAGCTGTGATCAGTGAACCACTTTTTAATGCCGCTTCCGCCACGATGACACCAAGGCTGAGCCCACTCACGATACGATTTCGATGTGGAAAATGGTATTGCAATGGGGGAGTGTGTGGAAGAAACTCACTGATTACGGTTCCCCCATGTTGGATGATTTCTTGTCTTAAACGCTGATGTGCGGTCGGATAAGTTTGATCTAAACCTGTACCCATCACGGCAATGGTTCTGTGGTGTTGTATGGCAGCGCGATGTGCCGCTTCATCAATTCCTTGTGCTAAACCGCTATTAATATAGAACCCTTGCTCACTCAGATAATAAGCAAAATCATAGGCAATTTGCCGACCTTGGGGACTGGGTTTGCGACTACCTACAATCGCAATCTGTGGTTGCATCAAGGCTTGGGCATTGCCTTGTCCAAATAGAATGGGCGGCTTGTCGCTATAAGGTAAAAGCTGTTGTGGATAGTTTAGGTCTTCAGGAATCAGTACAAAGTCACTGTATTGTTGAATATCCTGGAGACATTTTTCAAAGCTAAGCTGTCCACTTGGACTATGAAATTCTTCAAAGCGCTGTAAATGATTTTTATGCAGTCCTAATTTTTGCCATGTGGTGATTTGATCAGGCTTAAGGGCGTGGTGTAGGGCAGGATAGTGCTGCTGAATTTTATAGAAACTACGAAGTGAGTGTTGCACCACAAACCACAGGCGAATGTAATCTAAATGCAAGTCAGTCAATGAGTTGAGCATAATGAGACCTTTGAATCTGTCTTCTTTTTATGGTTTAAAATTATTAGTGATATTGTTGTTGGATAATAAAAAATGAGGCTGAAATACAACCTCATTTTTGTGGATTTAGAATTAGTCATCCATCAGTGGGGGCTGAATTGTTGCACCTACGTTGATTGGTAATTCGCTTTCAAGTACATAAGCATAGCTTAAGTTATCAAACGTTTTGAATACCATGATGTTACCAATACGTTGTCCTGGAAGTTGAACACGTTCTTTGGTTTTTGGATCAGTCACGATTTCACCTTTTTGGTTCACGCTAAAGACTTGACCAGATTGAACGCCTTGCAAGCTACCACGGTCTATCGTCACCACACTGTGAACCGCTGCGGTACCAATAGAACCCATGACACGGACAACACTACCGCCAGCAGTGACATTTTCAGCATTGGTTGGATAGAACAGCGTTGGCAGCATTGGGTCATATTCAGGAAGAACACGATCACCACGACGAACTTCGGCATTATAAGTATCGGTCAGTTCTAAAGTGGTAATGTCATTTTCACCACGAACGGCAACACCTGAAGCGACTTGAGTCAGTTCTAAACCTGCGTTGTATTTTTTGCCGTTTGCATCGGTAAAGATGTACGGTTCGCCTTCACGATAAACAGCATAACGTTGACCGACTTGCATGCCTTGGCCGCGTGCATAAACTGTTTGGCCTTTGGCAGCTAATACACGTTGATCAGCTGTACCTAAAATGTAAGGTGTACCTTCAACAGAATCAGCGGCAACAATCATGCTGCGCTCAAGCCATTGCTTAATATATTCCAATGGAATAACCGGAATCGCACTATTTAGGGATTCAACACGAACTTGTGGTTGAAGTTTAGTGCCACCTGTATAGCGACGAATAATACCTTCACAGCCATCACCTTCATCCTTGCCGATGATTGGGCGGCCATTGTAGGTACACATTAATAGGCGGTCACCTGGGAAAATCCAGTGTGGATTTTTCACGTGTTTATTGCTCGCCCAGATTTCAGGCCAGCGCACAGGATTTTTTAAGAAACGCTTGGAAATATCCCACAACGTATCGCCTTTTTTCACCACATAAACTTGAGGCGCACCTGCCTTCAATGACGGTGGATTGACGTTACGAGCAGGGGCAGCTTCTGCAACACTGACCATTCCCATCCCCACACTTACACAGACTGTAAGTGCCAATAATTGTTTTTTAAACCCCAAGGCACTAAAAGTTGGCATGCCCTTCAAAACCTTTTTCATTATCATAATTCCTAAAATTATGTATGTAACTGCGTTATAATAACGATATTACACACAATTTTTTGATGAAGCATTCCTTCATTTTGTTTTTTGATCAATGGCATAAGTGAGGACGTCGTATGGCCTTATTACCTATTTTAAGTTTCCCCGATCCCCGTCTTCGTACCATTGCAAAACCAGTCGAAGAAGTTACTGATGAAATTCGTCAGTTAGCAGCCGACATGTTTGAAACTATGTATGAAGCACCGGGAATTGGCCTGGCAGCAACACAGGTAGATCACCATATTCAGCTGATAGTCATGGATTTATCTGAAGAAAAAGATCAACCCATGGTGTTTATTAACCCCAAAATTACGCCATTGACGCAAGAGACGCAGCCCTATGAAGAAGGCTGTTTATCAGTGCCTCAAATATACGATAAAGTTGAGCGCCCGTCACGTGTAAAAATTCAGGCAATTAACCTTGAAGGTCAATCATTTGAAGTGGAAGCGGACGGACTTCTCGCAGTTTGTATCCAACATGAAATGGATCACTTAAATGGTAAGTTATTCGTCGACTATCTATCGCCTTTGAAACGTCAACGTGCACGTGACAAAGTGGAAAAATTGGTTCGCCAACGTCAAAAAGATAAAGTCGCAGTTAAACGTTAATTGATCGCGGTTAAAAAATACCTGAGACAAGCCCAATTTCGATTGGGCTTTGTTATACTTGGGTCAGACAAATGTTAGGGTTTGCCTGTATTGTTTCGTAGTGGAGTGCTGCTGTCCTTTGCAGCCGTTTTTTTGCAGATTGCTGTTTTTTTACAGCCATTGTTGCCCAAGCAATATCAAGTTGCTCCGGTCTGCGAAACCATTACGCGTGCACTTTTACTTCCCAATGTTCATGCTGAACATACCGCACATTCACACCATTCCTCTTCCGCTCACGCAGAGCAGGTTCAAGTCGATCATACTGCCCATGAACATGATGCCAGTCATCAATGTCAGTATTGTACGGTCTATGGCAATTTGGTTTTGCCTCCTGAACTTGATGTAAAAGAAGTGCTTGATCGAATTCAAGTTCGTTTAATTGCTTTTCAAAAAGCTTTCAAGCATGTCTGGTTTGTTCTTCAACAACTCTTTTTACTTCCGCAAGGTCGAGCCCCACCACTCGCTGCATAAATCCGACGTTTTTTTTAACTTGGGTCGTTGAGGACTCAGGTACGCCTTTATTTATGTATTTTGTGAGATAAACATGGCTCAGCCTAAATTTTTTCTACAGCCTCTTGCGGCTGCAATTTGTGTTGCCTGCTATTCAACTACGGTGATGGCTGACGAGATGTCAGTAGAGATGACGGAAACCAATGCCGTTCAGACTTTGGCACCGATTGTGGTGACGTCACATCAGGGGAATGATGCCAATGGCCTGATTGTTCGTGCCAACCCCAAACAGCCGATTCAACCGATACCTGCCAGTGATGGGGCCGATTATTTAAAAAGCATTGTGGGGTTTAGTGCCATTAAAAATGGGGGAACCAATGCAGATCCAACCTTCCGTGGCATGTTTGGTTCACGCATTAAAATTTTGACCGATGGCACAGAAAATCTCGGGGCGTGTCCAAGTCGTATGGATGCACCAACGTCTTATATTTCCCCTGAAAGTTATGACCGAATTTCAGTGATTAAAGGCCCTCAAACGGTTCAATATGCCAATACAGGTTCTGCTGCAACAGTCTTGTTTGAACGAAAACCTGAACAATTCGATGCTGATAAAAACTACCGTGGTCAAGCCAGTGTGATGATCGGTTCTTATGGTCGTTTAGATCACAATGTCGAAGCGGCAGTCGGTGATGAGAAAAAATATGTCCGTTTGAATGCCAGTCGTTCTGTTGCGGATAGCTACCAAGACGGAGATGGTAATACTGTGCCGTCAGACTGGGAGCGGTGGAATACAGATTTGGCTCTTGGTTGGACGCCAAACGAAGATACATGGGTAGAACTTACTGGAGGTAAAGCCGATGGTGAGGCGGTATACGCAGGCCGTTCAATGGATGGTTCGCAATTTGCCCGTGAAAGCTTAGGCCTTCGTGTCGAGAAAAAGAATGTCACGGAGGTGATTAAAAAAATCGAAGCACAGGTCAACTATAGTTTTAATGATCATGTCATGGATAACTTCAGCTTACGTGAGTTTCAACCAAGTGGCATGATGAATATGCCAATGGCATCGAATGTTGCTCGCAGAACATTAAATGCACGTATGGCTATGACACATGAATGGGATAAGATTGACTTTGTCACAGGCATTGACACACAGAACAATGAACATAGCATTCGCAAAGGGATGCGCAATAGCTATAAAGACAAAGCACGTGAACCCGATATGAAGTTTCAGTCATATGGTGGTTTTGGAGAAGTCAGTTATCAATTGAGTGACAACAATAAGTTGGTTTCGGGACTTCGTCTCGATCAAGTGCAAGTGAAAGATGAGCGCGCCGCTTCGAAAGCGAGTGGCTATAACACGGAGCTGAATGAAACATTACCAAGTGCTTTTATTCGTTTTGAAAATAAGCACCCTGAACATGACAATGGTAAAACCTATATCGGTCTAGGCTATGTAGAGCGCATGCCAGATTATTGGGAATTATTCAGCCCAAAATCAGGAAATGGTCATAACAATACATTCAATCATATTGATACAGAAAAAACGCTTCAGTTAGATATGGGTTATCAACATGAACATAGCGCTTTGAATTCCTGGGTATCGGCTTATGCAGGTTTAGTGAGAGATTATATTTTAACAAGTTATAAGTCTGGATCAGGAATGATGAAGGGTATGGAAGCACATAGCCGAAATGTGGATGCCACCATTGCGGGAGCTGAAGCAGGGATTGGCTATCAATTTAGCGATCATATTCAAGCCGATGTCAGCGCAATGTATGCGTGGGGTAAAAACACCACAGATGGCAAGCCGTTACCGCAAATCTCACCTTTAGAAGCACGTATCAACTTACGTTATATTCAAGATAATTATACTTTGGGAGCGTTTTGGCGTGTGGTTGATGGGCAAAATCGTATCAGTGCGTACCAAGGCAATATCGTGGGTTATGACCTGAAAGAAAGTGCAGGTTTTGGCACACTGTCTTTAAATGGTACTTATCATATTGATGAGGGTGTAGATGTATCTGTGGGTGTAGATAATCTCCTGAATAAAACCTATACCGAACATCTAAATAAACTGGGTGATGCAGGGACAGGTTTAGCGACCGATCAACAGTTTAATAATATTGGTCGCAATTATTGGGCACGTATTTCGATGAAATTCTAAATCTTGATATTTGTTATCCAAAAAGCAGAGCGATCGCTCTGCTTTTTTTATTGGTGCATACTGGCCAGTTGTTTGGCCTTACTTTGATACAGTGCTAAACCGAGTTTTTGAATCGCACGGCCTTTTTGCTGTAATTTTTGACTTAAACTTGGGACATGCTTAGCGCCTGAATACAGGACAAGATTTCTAGCCAATAAATAATAGGCAAACCATGCGGCGGACTGTGGTTTGAGCCCTAATTTATGCATGCGTTTTTTGCCAATAAAAAATTGTGTCAGCTCCAGATGTTGTCGATAAGCCAGTTTTTGCTGAAGTGCTCGGAGGTATTTGTACTGTCGTTCAAAAGGTTCTTTAGAGAGACTGGCGCCGAGAGCCATACTGCTTGCATCAGATTGAGGATGTACAAATTGCATCCAATACAACAGTTTCCAACCATCAGATTCTTTTTCAATTAACCATTTGTCATCAATACCCATCAACCAACCCACATAACGCCAAAAGTGCAAAAAGCTTTCAGTCTCTTGTTTTGATGGAAAAATCCCTAAAGCGCGAATGCCCAAAAGTACCACACTGCTAAAGGCAAGATTGGTCATCGCCAAGTCAAATTGATTCATCGGCACCCCCCACGTTGCAAAATCCCAGTCTTTACCTTTTTGGAGTTGATGCCGTACCACAGCATGAATAAAACGCACATAAATCGTCGATGTAAATCCCGCATACAAACGTTCGAGTCCGCGTTCTTCAGTGATATCTACCCACCATTTTGTGGTTTCAGCCAGACGTGTACCTGCTTGTTTATTTAAAGCACCGGTCAGCATGAGCGGCTGATTGAAACCGGGGAAGAGATAACCCACCATGAGTGAAAGATCTCGCAATATAAAGCCATTGTTAATCCCTAGGCGATGGGTGAATTCAAGGGCTTGCTGTATTTTTTCTGGCTCTAACCAAGGCGGTGTTTGTTCAACATGCTTAAAAAAATGCTCGAGCTCAGGAATAGGAAAGGGGAGCTGCTCGACACCTTTAAATAAGGCGATTTCAAAATATTCACGATGCTGTTTAGGGTTCTGCATCATCCACGTGAGCACTTTTTCCATCTGTGGATCACCACATTGCAAGGCTTTATTGAGGGCAAGATATTGAGCGTAATTTGGCTGTGCAGCCTGACCCGTCAAATGAGACAACAGAAAACTCAGTAGATTAGATTGCTGCGTGGCCTGAAATGAAGCCAGTCGGGTATTGAAGTGAGTGGTCATGTTTTGATCTTCAATGTTATTGTTGCATACCACACTAATATGAATATTTATTCGCATTCAATTCGCATAACACTATCGCATTGGAGAGCAATAGAATGAGAAAAAGACCACAACAACAACGCGCGAAAATGATCGTGGAAAGCATTTTGCAAGCAGCGCAGTTGTGTATTGCAGAACAAGGTTTACTGGAGCTGACGACGCCCAAAATTGCGGAAAAATCTGGTGTGAGCGTTGGATCGATTTATCAATATTTTGAAAATAAGGAACAAATCGTAGACGAGTTACTGCTCAGAAAATCAGAACAATTGGGGTTAGCACTAAAAAATATAGTCGTGGAGCAAGAGCAGCACAGTATTTATGAGGTGATCCCACTTTGTATTCAGTTTGGCTTTGATATGTTGAAAGCTGATCGTGGCTTCTTCATTGAGATCTTAAAACATTGGCATCAATACAGTCATTCAGATGCCTCTCAGGTTTTGGAAAAGCATTTTTTTGAAGTTGGGATGTATTTATTTAATCGTTATTATTCACATTGGAACTTTGAAACGCTGAAACATCGCTCTTTTGTGATTATTAACAGTACTTTATTTACCATGATGCGCTATGTGAGCAATAATAGTTTTTTAATTACAGAACAGCAGCTTAAAGTTGAATTGTCAAAGATGATTTTGGCGTATTTAGATAGTGAATAACACTGAAAAAATAAATTTGTCTATTAAAGAATCTATTAAATTCTGATCCAAGATATGTGAAGATAGATTAATAATAAATCAATAACTTAAGATAATAAATCAGGAACATCATCATGGTTTCTTTGAGTTTGCAGCAACTGTCCAAATCTTTTGCGGGAAAACGTATATTTTCAAATTTAAATTTAGAGTTAAACGAATTCGGAATTGTCGCTGTTGTTGCTGAGAATGGAGCAGGGAAGTCCACCTTACTTGCGATGATTGCTGGGATGTTGGATTTTGATGCAGGCAATATTTTGATTAATGATCAGCAATATGCCCCTCACAATAATGAATACAAGAAACTTGTGGCCTATGTGCCAGATAAAAGCCCTATTTATGATTTTTTACAAGGGCAGGAGTTTCTGAATTTAATGTGTGATATTCGAGGGATAGCGCATGAGCAGTATCAAATCTTCATTGAAAAATTTAAATTAGAAAACTATTTAGCCACGCCGCTTGCTGAAATGTCTTTTGGTACTACCAAAAAGTTTTTATTGGTCGCAGCCTTAATGACCACTGCACCATTACTGATTTTAGATGAACCGAGCAATGGCTTAGATCAAAATGCCTTGGCTGAATTAACAAGCATACTTTTACAGCAGAGCCAATCGAAATTGATTTTATTGTCTTGTCATGATCATGTATTTAGAAACAGTCTTGCAGCAAAAATCATCGAGCTAGATCGGCTAAAGTCCAATGAGCAGGCAGCATGAATAGACAAATATATGTTGGGCAGCGAACAATCATAAAAACGCTTTTGAAATACCGGTGGACATTTTATGTCAAGACCACAGCAGACGCAGTTGCACGGCAAAAGCATTTACTTATTTTGGTCGCATTAATTCTCGGGCCAATGCTATTCGGACTGCTCTTATCATTAGTGCAGCCCATGATTGATTTGGTTTATTGCAAATCATTAATCACAAATCTGTTTCTTTGGACTGGCTTTCTTGCCTTAAATGTATTTTGGTGTGCGATACAGCGTAAAGCTTTGAGTGGTGGGGAAGGGTATCGCTATCTAGCGCTATTGCCCATCACGCTTAAAAGTCGCTTTGCCGTGGAAATCAAATTGTTAGGCAGTTTAAGCTTTTTGCTGTTATTGCCTTTTGTTTTAGCACTTTTATATGTTTGGGTTGAGTATGAGCTTCTAGCTTCCATTGGCATCAGTGTATTGATGCTTCTTTGGATCTTTAATTTATTAATCATACAAATGCTGTTTTTACAACAGAATCAATATTGGGTTTTAGTCTGTCTTTTGACATATTTGCCCATTTTGAGTCTAGCGATATTGGACGCTCAACTCGTTGCGCTGTTGTTATCTACTTTCATCTGTATAGCGGTAATAAAATTTTGGCTGCTCGGCAGAAAATCAAAACCAATAAAGCTGCAAGTACCTAACGTATTTGTGATACAGAAATATAACCCACTCTGGCTCAGTCAAAATAAACTCATTATTCGTCAGGTATTTCATAAAAGATTTCTTACCCATCGTATTGCCAGTATCGGTATATCAGTTACAGCGGTCGTGATTTTGCATTGGTTCGCCACACAGGTGGATACTTGGAACATCATGAGCCTTGATTTTACTGCTTCACAATTATTCCAATTGATGTGTGCCATCTATATTGTACTGAGTTTATTCAATCTAGGCGTGATAAAAATGGACTTAAAATCAAATTTTGAATATACAGAGCGATTCTGGATCATTCAAGGATTCACACTATAGCAGCTCAGAAAATACGAGTACTGTGTTTTATTAATAATTGGTTTAATGATGAGTGTGCCAGTCTTGATGTGGCAACTGCTGAAAGGTGGATTCGTTGATGTGCTATTGATGGCGACATTATTTTGTATCGCCATTCCATTTATTCAATGGTTGTATAGAAAACCTGAAGAAGTGCACGGTGTTATGCCAAATTTAATGTTTATCATATGGGTGCCTGTGGCGTATTGCATGCTTTCTGTACGCTAAAAACACTTTTTTAAGTAAAAAACACTGATTTAGTAGAATAAATAAACAAACGTAATGAAAAACTAAAAATAAATGGAAAAAGGTGTTGCAACGAATATGAAATGCTGTAGAATGCACATCCATCGGCGGTGATGAAGATTAAAACTTCTGATAAAACAATAACTTGGTTAAATTGATTGAGTTGGGTTTTATTTGATAAGTTTAAAAATAATTTGAATTACCGGTTGACTCTTTAGAAATAAAGAGTAATATAGCCGACCTAGCTTGCTGGTGACGAACCAATAAGAAGATCATTAAGAGATTATGAAGAACAACTTGTGTGGATTTTTACTGATTGATCGAAATTATTTTCATTGATTGATGGTAGGAATTACTCGAAGTTTATTTGAGCAAATTTTTGTCAGTAATTGATGAGCCAAGATTGGTACCCTTTAAGGTACTATTGATTTTAAACTGAAGAGTTTGATCATGGCTCAGATTGAACGCTGGCGGCAGGCTTAACACATGCAAGTCGAGCGGGAATAGGTAGCTTGCTACCGATTTCTAGCGGCGGACGGGTGAGT
>NZ_VOZA01000024.1:0-51485 GCF_013420015.1 Acinetobacter sp. YH12039
AAAATGTATATCGTTGGCAGAAGAAATTATTTAGACCAATTATCAAAAGCTTCATTGATGACTTTATTCTCGATAAAAATCATCTGCTACCACAGAGAATCTTTAAATAATAGTGCGTAAGTCCTAGATTAATAATAAAACTAGTTTAAACTTTTAAAATAGTAGAAAAAAACAATCATACGCCTGTTGAAAAAAAGTAAATTGCCTTTCACGGTCATGCGTTTGTGATTACAATTGTTTGCTTAGAATCGAATATCATTAGCCTCTTTTTAGAATTGAAGAATTAGACAGTGACCGAAGTAACGCAAGTAAAGCCGAAACATGTCATGATGATGGCTGCCGGAACCGGTGGTCACGTCTTTCCAGCGCTCGCTGTTGCCAAAGAGTTGCAACAACAAGGTTGTGAAGTTTCTTGGCTCGCAACGCCAACAGGCATGGAAAATCGCCTGCTTAAAAATCATAATATTCCAATTTATCAAATTGATATCCAAGGCGTACGCGGCAATGGAGTCGTGCGTAAGCTGATGGCACCATTTAAAATTCTCAAAGCTACATTGAGTGCCATGCGTTATATGAAACAACTCAAAGTCGATGCAGTTGCAGGCTTTGGGGGGTATGTGGCTGGGCCGGGTGGCTTGGCAGCTCGTGCATTGGGCATTCCAGTCATTATCCATGAACAAAATGCGGTGGCAGGTTTTACCAATACGCAGTTGTCACGTGTGGCCAAAATTGTTTGTCAGGCATTTCCAAATACCTTTCCAGCACAAGATAAAATCGTAACCACAGGGAATCCTGTACGTAAAGAAATTACAGAAATTTTAAATCCGTCATGGCGTTACCAAGAGCGTGAAAAAGCTGGGTTGCCATTACGGGTTTTAATTGTGGGTGGCTCACTGGGCGCACGTGCCTTAAATGAATGTGTGCCGGCAGCCTTGCAGCAATTAGAACAGCCACTCAGTGTATATCACCAGTGTGGTCAAAATAACGCTGAAAGCACATTGGCTCGTTATGCAAATGCACCTGAACATATGCAAGTTGAAGTTCAGCCGTTTATTGAAGATATGGCAGCAGCCTATTCTGCAGCGGATTTGATTATCTGCCGTGCTGGTGCGCTAACCGTCACTGAAATTGCGACAGCGGGTGTAGCAGCCGTGTTTGTTCCTCTGCCAAGTGCAGTGGATGACCATCAAACTGCAAATGCCGGATTCTTGGCCAATATCAATGCCGCAAAAATTTGCCCACAAGCGGACATGACCGCAGAAAGTTTAACAGCGTTGTTGAAGCCGCTGATGAATCGCCAACGACTTATGGAAATGGCGGTTAAGGCTCGACAACAGGCACAACCCGATGCGACACAGCACGTGGTTGGTTTAATTCAAGATTTGTAAAATTCGAGTAATCTATGTCTCCATCAACGCCTGCCGATCAAGCGAAAAAGCTCATTAAAGTGCCAGAAATGCGCCGTATTAAACACATCCATTTTATTGGGATTGGTGGTGCGGGCATGTGCGGTATTGCCGAAGTATTGAAAAACCAAGGCTATAAAGTTTCAGGTTCAGATATTAAAGCGTCGAAAACTACGGCTCAGCTTGAAGAAAACGGCATTCAAGTTTTCATCGGTCATGCTGCTGAAAATATTCAAGGCGCCAATGTAATCGTGGTATCAACAGCCATTGATTCTGAAAACCCAGAAGTGAAAGCGGCGATTGAAACCCGTACACCTGTTGTACGTCGTGCAGAAATGTTGGGTGAATTAATGCGTTACCGTCATGGTATTGCCGTTGCTGGGACGCATGGTAAAACCACGACAACCAGTCTTGTGACCTGCATGTTGGCAGAAGAAAATCTGGATCCAACTTATGTCATTGGTGGTTTGTTAAATCGTACTGGTGTGAATGCTGCATTGGGTGCAAGTCGTTATATCGTGGCAGAAGCGGACGAGTCAGATGCGTCATTCCTGCATTTACAGCCGATGGCAACGATTGTCACTAATATCGACGCGGACCATATGGATACCTATGGCGGTAGCTTCGATGTATTGAAAGATACCTTCGTACAATTCTTACAGCGCCTTCCATTTTACGGTTTAGCTGTGATGTGTGGTGATGATGCCAACATCCGTGAAATTATGCCGCGTATTGGTCGTCCTGTCGTGACGTATGGTTTCAATGAAGACAACGACATTCGTGCCGTTGATGTGGCTCAAGAAGGCATGCAATCACACTTTACAGTTTTGCGTAAAGACCGTGAGCCGTTACGTTTAACCATTAACTTGCCGGGTCTTCATAACATCTTAAATGCCTTGGCAGCGATTGGTATTGCAACGGATGAAGGCGTTTCTGATGCTGCGATTGCACGTGCCTTAGAAAGCTTCAGTGGCGTAGGTCGTCGTTTCCAAGTCCAAGGCGAATTTGAAGTTGAAGATGGCTTGGTGAAATTGGTCGATGACTATGGTCACCATCCAAAAGAAGTGGAAGCGACCATTAAAGCAGCACGTGCAAGTCATCCAGATCGTCGTTTGGTGATGATGTTCCAGCCACATCGTTTTAGCCGTACGCGTGACTGTTTTGATGACTTCGTCGATGTCTTGTCTCAAGTCGATCAACTGTTGTTATTAGAAGTTTATCCTGCAGGTGAAAAACCAATTGTCGGTGCGGATAGTCGTGCGTTGGCTCGAAGCATTCGTCTCCGTGGTGAGGTTGAGCCGATTCTCATCGATCCAGTAGAAGGCAACTTACAAGCAGTAATGAAAAAAGTGTTACAAGCAAATGACTTGTTATTAACACAGGGCGCAGGTAATGTTGGAGCAATCTCAATCGAACTTGCTCAAAACAATCTCTATGTAAAATGATCACCGCTGGGTGATCCAAAGTTTGTTTAGACCGTAGATAAAAGTTTAAGGATATAAACGTGTCAAATGCTTCAAAATTCGGCAAAGTTGCCGTGTTATTAGGTGGGAAATCTGCCGAACGTGAGGTTTCTCTCGATAGTGGTAAAGCTGTACTTGAAGCATTGGTGCGTTCGGGTGTAAATGCCGAAGCATTTGATCCGCAGCAACGCAGTGTGACTGAGTTGGTGGCTTATGACCGTGCATTTATCGTACTTCATGGCCGTGGTGGTGAAGATGGTCAAATTCAGGGTACTTTGGAATGGTTAAACATTCCGTACACTGGAACGGGCGTTCAAGGCTCAGCGATTGGTATGGATAAAGTCAAAACTAAACAAGTTTGGCAAGGTTCAGAACTACCGACAGCACCTTATCGTATTGTCAGCAAAGATTCAGATTTACAAGAAATTGTAGATTCAATTGGTTTGCCATTTATCATTAAGCCGGTGCATGAAGGCTCAAGCATTGGTATGAGCAAAGTTGAAAAAATTGAAGACTTTGCAACCGCAATTGCCAAAGCGACCCAGCATGATGCAGTTGTGATGGCTGAAAAATGGATTACCGGACGTGAATTTACCATTGTGATTTTAAATGGTCAGGCATTACCGGTGATTCGTTTAGAACCGCCTGCAGATGTGGCTTTTTACGATTACGAAGCGAAATATAACCGTAACGATGTGCAATATGGTATTCCATGTGGCTTGACTGAAGATGAAGAAAAGCGTCTACAAGCTTTATCTTTACGCGCTTTCCAAGCGGTAGGTGCGAGTGGTTGGGGTCGTATTGACGCGATGCAGGATGCAGAAGGAAACTTCTGGTTACTTGAGGTAAATACTGTTCCGGGTATGACCAGTCATTCTCTAGTGCCAAAAGCGGCCAATGCCGTAGGTTATAGTTTTGATGATCTTTGTGTCGCGATTTTGGAACAAACCCTGACAGGTGCGGCACACTAAATTATGGCTCAACTTCCTGCGTCTATGCGCCGTAAACGTGCAGCAACGACATCGATACATGACAAACCACCGACACGTAAGGAAAAGCTTACCAATGTGGGTGGATGGCTGTTGTTGTTTATTGCATGTGTGGTTTTGATTGCCGGAATTTGGGGGCTATATAAAGTCATGACGGATGCACGTGTGGCTGAACTTGATGTGGTGGGTGTGCGGAGCGCCCAAGAAAAACAACAAGTCATGTCATACGTTTCACCGATGATGACTGAAAACTATTTTACCTCTGATTTACGTGTCATTCGTGACCGTACTTTAGAAATCTCGTGGGTCGATCGCGTGGTGGTATCGCGTGCTTGGCCAAATGCAATTCGTGTACGGGTGATGCCGCGTCAAGCAATTGCACGTTGGGGAACTGGGCGACTGTTAAGCGACAGTGGTGATGTATTTGCCGAATTAACCCCGACCAATCATCAGAATTTGCCGTTATTGCATGGGCCGACGAGTCAGTCCAAAATGATGATGCGTCGCTATAATGAAATTAATCAATTATTTATACCTGTTGGCATTCGTTTAAAAGAATTATATTTAACCGAACGAATGACTTGGTTTATGCAGTTTGATTCAGGCTTACGCGTGATTGTCGATCAAGATCAGACCATGAGTAAGTTGCAGCGTTTAAGTTATCTCGCACACAGTGACTTAAAACCTGTTTGGCCGCGAATTTCTGCCATCGATTTGCGCTACCGAAATGGTTTAGCGATTCAATGGAAAAACTCTGTGCCAGCAAAGTCGGTAAATGGTCAGTTTGTTGTAACCAGTGATGACATAGGCATTGCGAATGCAGCGCCGGTAAAGCCATAATGATCGGCTTTATAAGTAGAGGCTTTAAGCCATAAATTAAACAAACATGTGAATGGTAGTAGTAAATAATGAATGAAGCTGTTCCCTCGGTTGTTGCGATTGACATTGGGACACACAAAGTTTCAGTTTTGATTGGTAAGGTACACGCGCCAGACAATATCCAAGTGGTAGGGATGGCGACCGCTCGTAACCGCGGCATGAATAAAGGGAAAATTGTCAGTCTCGATAAAGTTGTTACCGCAATTAAAAATGCAGTGCAGGAAGCGGAAGATATGGCGGAATGTCGTGTACATTCTGCGTGGATTTCTATTCCAAGTGCTGAACTAAAAAGTTTTTATGCCTCTGGTCGCACTCCAATTGAAAATAATGACCATGCAATTACCACCAATGAAGTGGTGCGTGCTTTAGAACTGGCCAAAGCCAGTCATTTAACATCTGACCATTATTTGGTGAGTGCTGTACCTTTAGGTTTTGAACTAGATGATGAACCTGAATGGGTGCTAAACCCGATTCGCATGTCAGCACGGAGTATGACAGGACATTATCATTTGATGATGTTGCCCATCAGCACCATGCAGAATTTGGATCGTGCATTAAAAGGTGCCAATATTGGTGTTGAACGCATGGTCATTTCATCATTAGCAACAGCTGAAGCCAGTTTGCTTAAAGATGAAAAAGAATATGGTGTGTGCTTGGTCGATATTGGTGCTGGTACGACCAATATCGCGGTGTATTTAGATGGTCGCTTGGCGATGACACACACCTTGCAACGTGGCGGTGAGCATGTAACACGTGATATTGCTGCTGTATTGCAAACCACAACAGAAGAAGCTGAACGCATTAAGTTGTTGTATGGTTGTGTTGACCTGAAAGTGGTTAAACCTGAAAGTATGATTCAGTTCCAAGGGATTGATGGTCCACAAACCATTAGCCGTATTGAACTGACCGAAATCATTATTGCGCGCTATGAAGAAATCTTTAATCAAGTGCGTAATGAATTGGTCGATCATGGTGCGATTCATGGTTTATATCATGGTGTTGTACTCACAGGTGATGCCTGCCAAATTGAAGGGATGGTGACATTTGCACGTCGGATTTTAGGTGTCTCTGCACATTTAGGTAATCCACCTATGCAAGTGTATGCCGATGATCAACAGCAAGCTGCTTTACGTCGTTCACAATACGCGACTGCCGCAGGTCTGTTAATTTTCAGTCAAAGCGAAACACAAGATACGATCGTTGAGCCAGAAGATACGGAAAAACTTTCAGTATTGAATCGGGTAAAACGGGCATGGTCGGGCTTCAATGACACCTTGAAGTCGATCTTTTAAGTTGAAATATTTGGGAATATTGTTGGGAAGTTGTACGGATTATTGCTTGTACTTGACAAGCTGGAACTTGGACAGCATTCTAAAAAACAATTTTTATTAAGATCAAGGCAGTATACGGGCTGAAGTGTCTGCCAATTATGGATTAGGAATTTTTTAGGCATGGCCTCATTTGAATTTTTAGAAGATGATCAAAGCGACAGCAACGGTCAAGCCCGTTTCACAGTATTCGGTGTGGGTGGTGCTGGCGGTAACGCTGTGCAACACATGTTGGAATCAGATATCGAGGGTGTAAAATTTGTTTGTGCCAATACAGACAAACAAGCACTCGACCGCATGAATGCACAATTTAAAATCCAACTCGGCGAGCAAAGCACGCGTGGTTTGGGTGCAGGTGCAAATCCACAAGTGGGTCAAACTGCTGCTGAAGAAAGCCGTGAGTTGATTCGCCAACACCTTGAAGGTACGGACATGGTGTTCGTGACTGCAGGTATGGGCGGTGGTACTGGTACAGGTGCTGCGCCGGTTGTTGCTGAAATTGCCAAAGAAATGGGTATCTTAACTGTAGGTGTGGTGACGACTCCGTTTAACTTTGAAGGTAAACGTCGTCAGCAATCTGCTGAGAAAGGTATCGAAGCCCTTGAGCAACATGTTGATTCTCTAATTATTATTCCGAACCAACGCCTGCTAAAAGTGTTCCGTGATATCTCGATGAAAGATGCTTACAAAAAAGCAGACGACGTACTGTTAAATGCTGTACGTAGTATCTTTGATCTTGTCGTGCGTCCGGGTCATATCAACCTTGACTTCGCCGATTTGAAAACTGCAATGAGTACTCGTGGTTATGCAATGATGGGCGCAGGTTCTGGTCGTGGTGAAAACCGTGCACGTCAAGCAGCTGAGCAAGCGATCCGTAGCCCGTTGTTAGATAACGTGACCATCATGAATGCAAAAGGCATTTTGATTAACGTTACAGGTGGCGATGACGTAACCTTCGGTGAAATTGAAGAAATCACTGATGTGGTGAACCAAATTGTCGATCTTGATGAAGGTCAAGTGTTCTACGGTACGGTATTTGATCCAGATGCACGTGATGAAATTAGCGTAACGGTGATCGCAACGGGTTTAACTCGTAATTCTGCCGATTCTGCTGAGCCAGTGAAACGCCCTGTCGCACAAGCAACGCGTACAGTCGCTTCCGCACAAGTACCTGTAGATGAAGATGATGTGCCAGCGATTCAACGTCAGCACAATGAAGCAGCAGCTCCAGCTGCAGCAGCGGCGTCAGCATCCAATTCACGCCCTACGCCAATGAGTATTCAAGACTATTTGAAAAATCAGCAACGTAAATAACATAAATTCAATGACTTAAGTGTCTGTTGATTACAAAAGGTAGCTGATCAGCTACCTTTTTGTTTTTTATCAATGGCTAAATATGCTAACGTATAGCGGTTTTGTGAACTGATGATAGAAGACACATGTTGAAACAACGTACCCTGAAACGCATCGTGAAAGCGAGTGGCATCGGACTGCATAGTGGGCAAAAAGTGATGATTAACTTTGTGCCACATCATGCCGATGGGGGGATTGTGTTTCGTCGTATCGACTTAAATCCACCGATTGATATTCCAGCCGATGCTATGCTGATTCAAGAAGCATTCATGTGTTCTAACTTGGTGCAAGAAAATGCCAAGGTGGGCACAATTGAGCACATTATGAGTGCCATTGCTGGTTTAGGGATTGATAACCTGATTGTGGAAGTGTCGGCATCTGAAGTGCCTATTATGGATGGGAGTGCAGGCCCGTTCATTTATTTGCTTATGCAAGGTGAACTACAAGAACAAAATGCACCTAAAAAATTCATAAAAATACTTAAACCTGTCGAAGCACTGATTGATGATAAACGTGCTGCCTTTCAACCGCATGACGGTTTCCAATTAAATTTTACGATTGATTTTGACCATCCTGCATTTAAGAAAGAATTTCAATCGGCAACCATCGACTTTTCAACCGAAACATTTGTCTATGAAGTCAGTGAAGCGCGGACTTTTGGCTTTATGAAAGATTTGGATTATCTCAAAGCCAATAATTTGGCTTTGGGGGCGAGTCTCGAAAATGCCATTGGCGTAGATGAAAATGGTGTGGTCAATGAAGAGGGTTTACGCTTCTCGGATGAGTTTGTTCGTCACAAAATATTAGATGCTGTGGGTGATTTATATTTGCTTGGTCATCAAATTATTGCGAAATATGATGCCTATAAGTCAGGTCATGCATTAAATAATCAGTTATTACGCAATGTCAAAAGTGATCCAGATAGCTATGAAATTGTAACATTTGATGACATTAATGATTGCCCAATTAGTTATGTGAATGTGACATAAGTCATTGTCTTATAATAGTGATGTTATATTGTATCATTTGTAAGTGTTAAGTCTGTCACATTCTGAGCATTCAAATTTGTCTGTTACAACTGGGTGGTTACTTTTTATTGCTTGCCAAACGCAGCATTGCTTGGCTAAGCTTAGGGTCGCTCACAAAGTCAGCAGCATTACGGAGTAAATCCTGAGTTTCTGTACTGAGGGTTCTTGAAATTTTTTCAGGGGAATGGGGCGTTGGAGACGGAGTTCTCAGACGGACTTGAATCTTGTGTAAATCCTTGAATTCGTATATTTGTGATAATTGTGCAATATATTGCTTTTGCAAATAGGCCAACTGACTAATCAGTGCCTGATTTTCTCCAGTTAATATAAGTACACCATTTATATAACAAACAACTTGCCATTGATCCGGTTGGGGCAATAGCGGTTGAACAATTTTCGTAAGTTTCTGCCATACAGCAACTTGCGTTGAGAGAAACGACAAGTTTCCTGTTTTTATGTGTTTTCTTGTTGGTTGAAAGACGTTGACAGGTTCTGACATACATATTTCCTACATGTTTATGTCTTAATCTTATGCGCTCCTTTTGGCTGATATCAAGGACGAAATCACACAAGGAACAAAAGAGAACAGTTTATAGAGGTTTTTTATGCATTTACGACGTATTTTATTGGCGTTTTCATTGGCTGCTTCGGCCGCTTCAGTCGCTTTTGCAGATTTAGTTGAATTAAATCAAGCAGATTCATCATCAGATCGTATTGAACAGTTAACTCGCACTTTGTCTCAAGGTGCTTACTCTGAAAGCAATGATATTGATATTCCAGCAGAAACAAAGTTGAATGTTCAAATTCGTGAAAAATCAATTGAACTCAACAATGCGACAATCGCAAAAAAATACGGTTCAAGCACTTCCTCTAAAAACTATTCTGCAAGTTCAAATAATCCATATTCATGGTTAATTGCCCACCCACTTCCAGACATGAAGCGCGTGAGCTCAAACTATGGTGGCCGTACCATGGGTGGTCGTGCAGAAAATCATTCAGGTTTAGATCTTTCTGCGGCAAGTGGTACGCCTATTTATGCAACAGGTCCAGGCATTGTAACCAAATCAGGCTGGGGCACAGGTTATGGTCAATATGTTGAAATTAACCATGGTAATGGTTACCTGACACGTTATGCACATGCATCACGCTTAATTGCACGTGTAGGCGACCGTGTTGCTGCGGGTGAGCATATTGCTAACGTTGGTTGTACTGGTCGTTGTACTGGCCCACATTTGCATTACGAAGTAGTGAAAGATGGTCAACGTAAAAACCCATCGACGTATTTAGCGATGTTGCCATAAGCGCATACAAAATTTGTATACGAAGCCATTGTCTGAACCTCTACAGACAATGGCTTTTTTATTTATCGCTAATAACTATAAAATTATCATTCTAAAAAATATTGTCTGTATGAAATATGGCGAAAATTGACCCAAAAATGTAAATTTGTGTAATTGTTAATCAATAAGTATTTAGTAAATAAATAATAGAGCTATTTCGTATTCATCTGTGGCGATAACTGAGCCTAGCCAAAATATGGTACTAATAGAGCCATATATTTAGCACATAGGATAGGTGAAGTATGGCGTTTTATGGCGATACAGATGCGCAAGAAACCCAAGAATGGCAGGACGCATTTGATTCAGTTTTACAGCACATGGGAACTGACCGCGCTGCATTTTTGCTTGAAAAACTCTATCAACAAGCGATTGCTAAGCACGTTCCCATTCAGCGACTAAATACTCCTTACTTAAATACCATTTCAGTTGAAGAACAGCCGCCTATGCCAGGTGATTCGGATATGGAGCGCCGTATTCGTGCGCTGATCCGCTGGAATGCCTTAGCGATGGTACTGCGTGCCAATAAAACAGGTGATGACTTAGGTGGTCACTTGGCAAGTTTTGCATCATCTGCAACTTTATATGACGTGGGCTTTAACCACTTCTTCCGTGCCAATAGCGACAGCTTTGGCGGTGACATGATCTATTATCAAGGTCACTGTGCACCGGGTATCTATGCACGTTCGTTCTTAGAAGGTCGTTTGACTGAAGAACACTTAAATAATTTCCGTCGTGAAGTGGGGGGTAAAGGTTTGCCGTCATACCCACATCCGTACTTGATGCCAGATTATTGGCAGTTCCCAACCGTATCGATGGGTCTAGGCCCAATCATGTCGATCTATCAAGCACACATTCAAAAGTACTTGATGAACCGTGGCCTGATCAAAGAAGAAAACCGTAAAGTTTGGGCTTACCTCGGTGATGGTGAAATGGATGAACCTGAAAGTACAGGTGCCATTTCACTTGCAGGTCGTGAAAAGCTCGACAACCTAATTTGGGTCGTGAACTGTAACTTACAGCGTCTAGATGGCCCAGTTCGTGGTAACGGTAAAATTATTCAAGAACTTGAATCATTGTTCCGTGGTGCAGGCTGGCGGGTAATTAAAGTGGTATGGGGTCGTCATTGGGATCCGCTACTGGCAAAAGATGATTCAGGTGCCTTAAAAGCGGTGATGGAAGAAGCGGTCGATGGTGACTTCCAACGCTATCAAGTGAAAGGCGGTGCGTATACGCGTGCACATTTCTTTGGTAAGTATCCTGAAGCTGAAGAGTTGGTGCGCAACTTAAGCGATGAAGATATTGATAACCTGAACCGTGGTGGTCATGACCCATTCAAAGTGTATGCGGCTTATGCCGAAGCGATGAAGGAAACGGGTCAGCCAACAGTTATCTTGGCAAAAACAGTCAAAGGTTATGGTTTGTCGGAAGAGATTGAAGCAGTCAATAAGACGCATCAAATCAAGAAAATGCAGCTTGAGTCGTTGAAATACGTGCGTAACCGTTTCAACTTGCCATTTACCGATGAACAGCTTGAAGAAGTGCCATTCTACCGTCCAAGTGAAAATTCACCTGAAATTAAATACATGAAAGCACGTCGTGAGGCATTGGGTGGTTATTTACCTGCACGTCGTAAAGAAAGCGAGCAGCTGGCGATTCCTGAATTGTCTGTGTTTGATGCGGTACTCAAAGGCAGTGGCGGTAAAGAGCAATCGACGACCATGTTGATGGTACGTTTGATTTCATCATTATTGAAAGAAAAAGCCATTAAAGATCGTGTCGTACCAATTGTGCCAGATGAAGCGCGTACTTTCGGTTTGGAAGGTATGTTCCGTCAGTTGGGGATCTATGCTGCGCATGGTCAAAAATATACCCCTGAAGACCAAGAACAGTTGATGCATTACCGTGAAGCTAAAGATGGTCACATGTTACAAGAAGGGATTAACGAAGCGGGTGCGATGAGTGCTTGGGCTGCGTTAGGAACCAGTTATTCAACCAATAACTTGCCAATGATTCCGATGTATATGTACTACTCGATGTTTGGTTTCCAACGTATTGGTGATATTGCATGGGCTGCAGGTGATGCGCAGGCACAAGGTTTCTTGTTGGGTGCAACTGCGGGTCGTACAACACTGAATGGTGAAGGTTTACAGCATCAAGATGGTCATTCACATATCTTGGCAAATACGATTCCAAACTGTATCTCTTATGACCCATGTTTTGGTTATGAGTTGGCAGTGATCGTACATGATGGTTTAAAACGCATGTACGTGAACCAAGAGCGCGTGTTCTATTACTTAACAGTAATGAATGAAAACTACGAACACCCAGCTATTCCTGAAGGTGCTGAAGAAGGCATTAAACGTGGTATGTATCTCTTCGAAGAAGATGAGAAAGCAACGGTTCAGTTGATGGGTTCAGGTGTGATTCTGCGCGAAGTAATCAAAGCAGCGAAAATCCTTCGTGATGAATATCAAATTCATTCAAACGTGTGGAGCGTCACTAGCTTTAACGAATTAGCTCGTGATGGTATGGCGTGTGAAGAATACAACCGCTTACATCCGTTGGCTGAAGATACGAAAGAAGCTTGGGTCTCTCAATTACTTCGTGAAAAAGACGGTATTGTGGTATCGGCAACCGATCACATGCGTGCATATAGCGAACAAATCCGTGCCTATCTTCCAGACAATCGTCCATTCGTGGCATTAGGCACAGATGGTTATGGTCGTTCAGATACACGTGGCAACTTACGTAGCTACTTTGGTGTTGATGCCGCACATATTGTGGTAGCAACATTGAAAAAACTCGCGGATGAAGGCGAAGTTGATGCACGTTTAGTTAAAGATGCCATCTCAAGCTTTGAACTAGATACTGACCGTCCAGTGGCATGGGCTCCGCAAGAAACGCCGGAACTGCATGCGGTGGCTGACTACAAAGAGGAGAACTAATCATGCAAATTACGACTCCTGATATTGGTGTAAATAAAGCAACGGTCGCTGAGATTTTAGTGAAAGTCGGCGACACCATTAGCGTTGATGACAGTATTGTGTTGTTAGAGTCTGATAAGGCCTCTGTTGAAGTGCCAAGCACTTCGGCAGGCGTGGTGAAAAGCATTGCAGTTAATCTGGGTGACAGTGTTGCTGAAGGTGCTGTGCTGATCGAGTTGGAATCAGAAGGTCAAAGTGCTGCTACCGCTGAGCCAGTACAAAATGCAACTGAAGACCAAGCAGCAGAACCAACTCCGGTTGTGGAAGCAGAACAAGCTGCAGCAGCACCTGTTGCAGCCAATGCTCCTCAGTCGCAAAGTATCGATGTGCAAGTCCCTGATATTGGCGTAGAGAAAGCTACGGTGAGTGAGATTTTGGTCTCTGTTGGTGATGAGATTGATGTCGATCAAAGTATTATCGTAGTGGAATCAGATAAAGCGACAGTCGAAGTCCCAAGTACTGTATCAGGCCGTGTCGAATTGATTACGATCAGTGCTGGCGATGTAGTGAAAGAAGGCGTAGTGATTTTAACGGTGAAAACGGCGTCTTCATCTGCTGCGGTTGAATCGGCTGCTGTGCAAGAAACTGCACAGCCTGTTGCTGCACCTGTTGTTGCAGAAGCAACACCAGCGCCGTCTACGGCTACAGCGTCTGGACCTGTAGAAATTGCAGTGCCTGATTTAGGTGTTGATAAAGCAGCAGTGGCTGAAATTTTAGTCGCTGTGGGTGATGTGGTTGAAAAAGACCAAAGCATCATCGTGGTGGAATCAGACAAAGCAACGGTAGAAGTACCAAGCTCTACCGCTGGTAAAATCACCGCGATTCATGTTCAGTTAGGGCAAAGTGTCTCTGAAGGCGTCGCTTTAGTGACGATTGACGCCGAAGGTCAAGCTGTTGCGGCACCCGCGCCAGCAACGAAACCTGCTCCAGCTGTAGCACAGCCTGTGGCAGCTGCTCCAAAAGCTGAAAGCAAAGTTGAAGCAGCAGCACCGCAACCACAAGGCGCAGATAAGCTCACCAAAGAGCAAAATGCTGCCAATGCCGAAGTGTATGCAGGACCGGCCGTTCGTAAGCTTGCACGTGAATTGGGTGTGGTTTTGGCAGAAGTCAAAGCATCTGGCCCGCATGAGCGTTTAATGAAAGAAGATTTATTCGCTTACGTAAAAACCCGTTTGACCACTCCGCAGGCTGCACCTGCTGCACAAGCTGTGGCACAGGTCTCAGGTTTGCCGAAGTTGCCAAGCTTTGATGCTTTTGGTGGTGTCGAAGAGAAAGTTTTGACACGTTTACAACAAGTGTCGATTCCACAATTGTCTTTAAACAACTTTATCCCGCAAGTGACGCAATTTGATGCTGCGGATATTACCGATCTTGAAGCTTGGCGTAATGATTTAAAAGCCAACTTTAAGAAAGAAGGTATTGGCTTAACCATTATGGCTTTCATCATCAAAGCAGTGGCTTATTTGTTGAAAGAAGAGCGTGAATTTGCAGGTCATTTGTCTGATGATGGCAAGTCAGTATTGTTACGCAATGAAATCCACATGGGGATTGCCGTTGCCACGCCTGATGGTTTGACCGTGCCTGTACTGCGTAATCCAGATCAAAAATCGATTAAGCAGATTGCAATTGAGCTGGGTGAGCTGAGTCAAAAAGCACGTGACAAAAAACTATCGCCAAAAGATCTACAAGGTGCGAATTTTACCATTACCAGTTTGGGTTCAATTGGTGGCACGGCATTTACACCGTTGGTCAACTGGCCACAGGTGGCGATTTTGGGTATTTCACCTGCAACCATGCAGCCGGTATGGAATGGTGAAGGCTTTGATCCACGCTTGATGCTGCCGCTGTCATTGTCATACGATCACCGTGTAATTAATGGTGCGGACGCTGCACGTTTTGCTAATAAACTGACGAAGCTGCTCAAAGATATTCGAACTTTATTGATCTAATCTGACCTGTTTAAGTTTCAAAAAAACCCTGCTTTGGCAGGGTTTTTTTTATGGTGTTGTGGTGGTGGACTGGCAAAGCCAATCAGGAAGTTTAATGGGTGAAGGGTACAGCTTTAATGCCGAGTTTGCGTTGAGGTTGTAGGTGAGTGGAGGCGTACGATGCGGGTGCGCCGTCGGCCAAAGCTTGTGCCTTAAATGTTCAAAGCGTTGGAAGTCTTTTAAAAATAAGCCCCAAAACTTTTCATAATGCTCCAGTTCTTGCACATGTTGATGCTGATAAGCATGTGTTTGGCCCTGTTGGTGCTGGAAGTCATAGCCCATCAGCCAAATACGATGCGGTTGAAAGAGATGTGCGAGTGAATAGGCTTGAAGGCCGCAATTATTACCATAAACAAAGTACGGTGAATGAAATAACTCCGCTTGCGTATCGATGCGCACGGTTTTGAAGTTAATCACTTCATGTTCAGGATATGGGCGGTTGTGACCTAAACCACATCCGCTAATGATGTCACCTTGAAAGCAGGCTTTGAGCATGGGCTGATACTGGAACCACCATGCATAGTCTGAATGATGGGTAATTTGAGCCTGAGGAAGTTGAAGAAAACTTTGATTACAGCAAATGATCAGCAGTTTTTTTGAGGGCTGAATGGTGGTTAAGTCGAAATTGAGCTGAGATGGACCACCTGCAATGATTAATACATCCTGCACATGCATATAGTGTTGAATAAATTCTTGAAATTTTTGATTATTGTTTTGCATATCAAATTGAGTCATCGAAAATTAAAATTGCGAAAACATGCATTCCTCGCTAGAATAGCATTACTTCATTGGGGAGTAGCCGCTTTTTACGCAAAGTAAAAAGGTGATGGTCAACATATTTGCTCTAAAACGAGCATGGTCATCATAGCAAAGAACCAAATGAGCTCTTCGTAGCTTTCTTTTGTTGGCAAGACCTTTGATTTATCACTCTGCACATTGGCTAGCAGGAGGGATAAGTCATCGGTATATGTTATTGCTAGCCAGAGAAATGCACCATGTTAACCGCTTTCTTCATTTCCCTTGCTGTTGTTGCCCTGTCAGAAATGGGTGATAAAACACAATTACTTGCCTTACTGCTTGCTGCACGTTTTCGTAAACCCGTTCCGATCTTAATTGCAATTTTCCTCGCGACTGTGGTCAACCACGGGGTTTCTGCTGTGTTGGGTCAATGGATTACCACCATTTTAAGCCCAACTGTTTTATTGTGGATCGTTTCTTTGGGCTTTATTGCCATGGCGGTGTGGATGTTGATCCCCGATCAATTGGATGATGAATCTGAAAGTATCAATAAGTGGCAAAAATATGGGGTTTTCACCGCCACTTTCGTTTTGTTCTTCTTGGCTGAAATTGGAGATAAAACCCAAATTGCCACTGTTGCACTGGCTGCACGCTTTGACAGTATTGGCTGGGTGACTTTGGGGACGACGCTAGGCATCATGTTAGTTAATGCGCCAGCGGTATTTATTGGGAACAAGCTAGCTGAAAAACTACCGATTTCACTGATTCATAAAATTGGCGCCTTGGTATTCTTGGTGATTGGTTTGGCTGCGTTGGCACAACACTATTTATTTTAAATAATGATCTCACCATATTAAAAATACATGAAATCCTGAGTTAAAAACTCAGGATTATTTGCCAATAAATGAGACCCAATTCACTGATATTTCAGATAATATTGACTGAATATTTATTGTAAGTTTCCCTAAATAAATATATGTTATTCACCTATAGAATATATATTTTTTGATAAAAAATTTGGGGAATGGGAATGGCTTTCGAACGCACAACATCACAGGTACTTTATGATGATGGAAAGCATAAATGTATTAGCTTTACCAGTTTGGTAAAAGGCGAGGGCGTACAGGCGAACCAGTTCCTGATTTTGGATAATGAGCGCGCAGCGGTGCTCGATCCGGGTGGTGACTTAACTTATGTCCCACTGACTATGGAACTGAATAAATATACCCGTTTGACCAATCTTGATTATGTAATGGCCTCGCATCAGGACCCTGACATTATTACTTCGATGCCACGTTGGTTGGTTTATACCGACGCCAAAGTGGTGGCATCTAAACTGTGGGCGCGTTTCTTACCACATTTAAACTCTGCATTCATGAGTGACCGCATGAAAGGCAACTGGCTAGATCGTCTGATCGAACTGCCAGATCATGGTCAGGTGATTCCATTAGGCAACAGCCATTTGGTGGCTGTTCCTGCACACTTCCTACATTCGGTTGGTAACTTCCAATTTTATGACCCGATTGCCAAAATTTTATTCTCAGGGGATATGGGCGCATCTATGGTGGATGATGCCTCTAAACCTTTAGAAAATTTTGCCGCTCATATTCCTAAAATGAAAGGCTTCCATCAGCGCTATATGTGTTCGAACAAAGTGATCCGTCTGTGGGTCAACATGGTACGGACGATGGATGTGGAAATGATCGTACCGCAGCACGGGACGCCATTTATTGGTAAAGAACAGATCAACCAATTCTTAGATTGGATCGAAACCTTACAATGTGGTGTCGATTTAATGGATGAGACAGTTTTTACTTGCCCAGTATAATGACTTGAAAATTTCAAAAAATAATTGAGTTTGCAGATAACATTTTTTAATATTTTTTGTCCATAAAATAAGCTTTTAGATGACGAGAATAGATAAAAATGTTGTCTCAAATACCGACTCAGGATGCATGTTTAACCTGTGGAGCATGTTGTGCTCACTATCGCGTTTCTTTTTATTGGGCAGAAGGGCTGAATATGCCCGAACATTATACTGAGCCGGTTAATGCTGTGTATTCATGTATGGCGGGCACCAATCAAACACAGTCTCGTTGTATCGCTTTGGGTGGTGAAATTGGGCAAGCAGTGAGTTGTAGTGTGTACGAGGCGCGGAGTTCCACATGTAAAAGTGTGCAGATAGCTGATGAGCAATGTAATAAAGCACGCATCGCGCATCAAATGATTCCATTGATCAGTATTCCACTGCATGACGCTGAAAATGACGAAGATTTCGATCAAGTCAGTTAAGGCTTTATTTCCAGAATAAATTTATTGAAATCTAAGAGGTAGAATCTTCGGATTCTGCCTGTATTGCACTGGATGCTGACCAACCCCCAGAGTATTCTTGCTGAAAACAGCATATTTGATGGTTAATATTGAAAACTCCGTAAAGAATTGCGGCAATTAAAATGAAAATTGAACGGAAATTTGTATATAATGGCTCACGGAAATTACCAGCGAGACTGTTATGTTGACCATCGTTCAAGAAGCCCTAACCTTTGATGATGTCTTATTACTCCCTGCCTATTCTACTGTTCTCCCAAAAGATGTCTCTCTTAAGACACGTTTCACACGTGGCATCAATTTGAATATTCCACTTGTTTCTGCTGCAATGGATACTGTGACTGAATCACGTATGGCGATTGCAATGGCGCAAAACGGTGGTATCGGTATCCTGCATAAAAACATGGATATTGCTGCACAAGCTGCAGAAGTTCGCCGCGTGAAAAAATTTGAAGCAGGTATGGTGAAAGACCCAATTACCGTTACACCAGAAACGACTGTACGTGAGCTGATTGCTTTAACTCAAGCAAATAACATCAGCGGTGTACCAGTGGTGAAAGACGGTCAAGTGGTGGGTATTGTTACTGGTCGTGACACTCGTTTTGAAACCAATCTTGAGCAACCTGTTAGTAACATCATGACAGGTCATGATCGTTTGGTGACTGTTCGTGAAAACGAATCAAAAGAAAATATCCAAGCATTACTTCAAAAACACCGTATTGAAAAAGTCCTTGTTGTAAATGACAACAACGAACTGAAAGGTTTAATCACGGTTACTGATTTCCGTAAAGCTGAAAACTATCCAAACAGCTGCAAAGATGACTTAGGTCGTTTACGCGTTGGTGCTGCAGTTGGTACAGGTGCAGAAACACCAAGCCGTGTAGAAGCATTGGTAGAAGCGGGTGTTGATGCGATTGTTGTTGATACTGCACATGGTCACTCTGCAGGTGTAATTGAACGTGTACGTTGGGTTAAAGCCAACTATCCACAAGTTCAAGTGATTGGCGGTAACATCGCGACTGGTGATGCAGCACTTGCATTATTAGATGCTGGCGCAGATGCAGTGAAAGTGGGTATTGGCCCAGGTTCAATCTGTACTACACGTATCGTTGCTGGTATTGGTATGCCGCAAATCTCTGCGATTGACAGCGTTGCCAATGCACTGAAAGACCAAATTCCATTGATCGCAGACGGTGGTATCCGTTTCTCTGGTGATATGGCAAAAGCGATTGGTGCAGGTGCGAGTACCATCATGGTAGGTTCATTGATGGCGGGTACTGAAGAAGCACCAGGCGAAGTTGAATTCTTCCAAGGTCGTTACTACAAAGCGTATCGTGGTATGGGTTCATTGGGTGCGATGGCAGGTGCAACAGGTTCTGCTGACCGTTATTTCCAAGACTCAAAAGCCGGTGCTGAAAAACTTGTACCAGAAGGTATTGAAGGTCGCGTACCGTACAAAGGCCCAATGGGTAACATCGTTCATCAAATGATGGGTGGTTTACGTTCATCTATGGGTTATACCGGTTCTGCAGTGATCGATGACTTACGTAAAAATGCACAGTTTGTCAAAATTACTGCGGCAGGTATGTCTGAATCTCACGTACATGACGTGACTATTACTAAAGAAGCACCAAACTACCGTGTTGGTTGATATTTAGTAGCTTTTAGCCGAAAAGGCCGTCATTAATATGACGGCCTTTTTGTTTTTGGTGTAAAGTATTTGCAGTAAAAAGTGATGATTAAGATCACCATTAAGAAGTGAGTACAACATGAGTTATTTTGGTACAGATGGCATTCGTGGCAAATTCGGTGAATTGCCTATTACCCCTGAATTTGCATTAAAACTAGGATTTGCCGCAGGTAAAGTATTAAAACAATACAGTAAAAAAGCAAAGCCCATCGTTGTACTAGGTAAAGATACCCGATTATCGGGCTATATTTTAGAGTCAGCATTACAAGCCGGTTTAAACGCAGCAGGTGTTTATGTTCATTTGCTGGGTCCATTACCTACACCCGCAATTGCCCATTTAACCCGTGCATTACATGCCAGCTTAGGCATCGTGATCTCGGCGTCGCATAACCCTTATTTTGATAATGGCATTAAGTTCTTCTCGAGCGAAGGTAAAAAATTGCCGGATGAAATTCAAGAAGCCATTAACAAAGAACTTGAAAATGACTTGGTGATCGAAGACCCAGCAAACTTAGGTAAAAGTGTGCGTGTGAAGGATGCCAATGGTCGTTATATCGAGTTTTGTAAATCAACCTTCCCGTACCATTTTGACCTGACAGGCTTAAAAATTGTGGTGGACTGTGCCAATGGTGCAGCCTATAGCGTTGGCCCTTCGGTGTATCGTGAACTGGGTGCAAAAGTGATTGCGCTGTTTAACGAACCGGATGGTTTAAACATCAATAAAGACTGTGGTTCGACGCATCCTGAATTTTTACAAAAAGCCGTTGTTGAACATCAGGCGGATTTAGGGATTGCTTTTGACGGTGATGCCGACCGTGTGATTATGGTGGATAAAAACGGTCAGCAAATTACTGGTGACCATATTCTGTATATTTTAGCCACTCAAGCGAGTCAAAAGCCTGCGGGTATCGTGGGTACTGTGATGAGTAATATGGCGCTTGAAATTGCTTTAGATCAAGCCAATGTGCCTTTGCTTCGTGCCAAAGTTGGTGACCGCTATGTATTACAAGGCCTAGAAGAAAAGGGTTGGGTAACGGGCGGTGAGCCATCAGGTCATATTCTGACTTTGGACAAGAGCACCACAGGTGATGCGATCATTGCTTCACTTCAGGTGTTAACGGTGATGGTTGAGCAAGGTAAAGCTTTGCATGAATTGGTGGAAGGGTTTGAGTTATTACCAAATGTCTTGGTGAATGTTCGCTTGGCTGCGATGTTTGATCCCTACGCCGTACCTGCACTGGTGAGCGAGTTTGAAAAAGCTGAAGCTCAGCTTAAAGGGCGTGGTCGCATCTTGATTCGTAAATCAGGCACAGAGCCGGTCATTCGTGTCATGGTTGAAGGTAATGACCTTGAAGAAGTCACCGCATTGGCAAATCATTTGGCCGATGCTGTTCGTGCCAATGCAGCTTAAATCAAGAGGGGAAATTGCATGAATGATGTGATTAAGGACTTAAGTGAACTGCGTTTAACTTATCAAAAAGGTGAGTTGCATGAAGATCAGGTGAACCGTGATCCACATGAGCAGTTTTTATTATGGTTTAACCATGCCTTAGAAGCACAATTGCATGAACCCTATGCTATGTCTTTGGCGACGGCAAATGCCCAAGGTCGTCCGCACGTGCGGACGGTCTTGTTGCGCGGTGCGACCCATGCAGGTTATGACTTCTACACCAACTATGACAGTCAAAAAGGTAACGATCTGCTCAATAATCCTTATGCAGAGTTATTGTTTTATTGGCAAGAGCAGGAACGTCAAATTCGGGTCAGTGGTCGTGTGGAAAAGATATCTCTAGAAGAATCTACGGATTATTACCATAAACGACCGCGTGACAGCCAAATCGCAGCGCACATTAGTACTCCACAAAGTGGTGTTATCGCTAGTCGTGAAGAATTACAACAGCGTTTCCAAAATTTGCATGATCAAGTGGAAAGCAAAGACGTTTTGGAGAAACCTGAGTTTTGGGGCGGCTATCGTTTAGTTCCGGATTATTATGAATTTTGGCAAGGCCGTCCGAATCGTTTACATGACCGCTTGAGTTATAAACTACAGGATGGTCAATGGGTTTTACAGCGACTGATGCCATAAATGTCTAAACTTTTAATTCAACAAAGACCCTATTTGACGCGCCCTGAAGATATTCAGGGCGTTGCCCCGTTTATTGCTGATTTATTGGCACGTCGCGGGGTTTCTTCCGCACAAGAGCTGGAATTGAAGCTTAAGCACTTACATGCGCCAAACTTAAAGGGTTTAGAGCAAGCGATTGAAATAATCGATCAAGCAATTGATACTCAAAAGAAAATCGTCATTGTGGGTGATTATGATGCCGACGGTGCGACCAGTACTGCATTGATGGTCTTGGCACTGCGTGACATGGGCGCGGATGTTGAATATCTGGTTCCAGATCGTTTTAAGTATGGTTATGGCCTGACACCCGCCATTGCTGATTTGGCCTTCGTGAGCTTTACACCAGATGTGCTGATTACGGTCGATAATGGAATTTCGAGTCATGAAGGTGTAAAGCAAGCGCATGATCATGGTATGCAAGTGATTATTACTGATCATCATTTAACGACGAAGCCAACGCCTGATGCAGAAGCTGTGGTCAATCCAAATCAACTTGGTTGTGAATTTCCAAGTAAGGCATTGGCAGGGGTAGGTGTTGCATTTTATGTGCTTGCAAATTTATCCACGCACCGTAAAAAGCTCGGTAAATCGAGTACGCAAATGACTAACTATTTAGACTTGGTGGCATTGGGTACTTATGCAGATGTTGCAAGTTTGGATTATAACAACCGTATTTTGATTGATGCAGGTTTAAAGAAAATTCAGCAGCATGTTTGTCGTCCGGGGATCAGTGCATTATTGGATATTGCCGGTCGTGATCCTGCACAGTTAAAAGCACAGGACTTGGGCTTTGTGGTCGGCCCACGACTCAATGCAGCTGGGCGTATGGAGACTATGGATATTGGGATTGAGTGTCTGATTGCGGCAGATTTAAGTACGGCTTATCCGATTGCGCAGCAGTTGAATCAACTCAATATTGAAAGACGCCAAGTCGAAGGGCAGATTAAACAGGAAGCTCTGGCTGAGTTAGAACATATTCAGCTTGATCAGGATAACTTACCTGCAGCCTTGATCATGTTTGAACAGCATTGGCATCAAGGGGTGATTGGGATTGTTGCAGGGCGTTTGAAAGAACAATTTCATAGACCTGCAATCGTCTTTGCCGCAGATGAGGATGGCGTACATATTAAAGGCTCTGCGCGTTCTATCGAAGGTATTCATATTCGAGACAGTATTGAGCGTATTGCTGAATTACATCCGCATTTAGTGAGTCATTTTGGTGGACATGCTGCCGCAGCAGGACTAACCATTCAAAAGCAGCATTTTTCTGAATTTAAAACCGCTTTTGAAGCACTCATCGCTGCGCAAGATGAAAGTTTATTTCAGGCCACTATTTGGACAGATGGTGAATTGCCTGATTCGGCCATTAATGTCGAAACCGTGGATCTTCTGCAAAATTTAAGTCCATGGGGACAAAAATTTCCTGCACCGGTCTATGAAGGTCTATTTAAAGTCTTAGATTATCGTTGGTTGAAAGATGTGCATCTGAAATTAAAACTTGCTTTAGAGAATGGCTTAATAGTGGACGCAATTGCATTTAATGCGGCAGAAAAGTATGAATTTAATCCTATGCAAGATCAAATTCGCTTGGTCTATGAACTCGATAAAAATGAATTTAGAGGAAATGTCAGTGTTCAATTGAGAGTTTTACACTTGGCTTAATAAATTCTATTTTTACAGACAAATAAAAAAACCGCTCAGAAGAGCGGTTTTTTTATGGTTTTGACTTCAATGGATTAGAAGCGGTATTTCGCTGCTACACCAAATGAATTGTAGTCATTGTTGCCAACTTCACCGAAACCAACACGACCTTCAAGGCTCACTTGTTGGTTGAAGAATTTACGTGCATTGATCCCTACTTCGTTACGATCAGTGACATCGTTGTTGTAGTAGTCAGCACCAACACTGAATGTTTTGTCGATGAAGTAATCCGCTGCTAGATTGAATTCATCTAGATCACCGAATGCTGCACCCGCTTCAAGGTTAATGTCTTTACCATTGCTTAAAGTTGTTACGTATTTAGCACGTAAAGTTGGATCTACACCATCATCATCATCGTTATCCCAACCTTTCACACCAACTGCAACTAAGAAGCCTGGTGCAGGAAGATAACCGACTTCAGCACCGTAGTAAGTTGTATCGTTGTCTACTGTGCCAAATGGAGTGTCAACTTCGACATTATTACGGCTTACATCACCAGATACATAGAAATCTGAGTTTGGTACGAAATATTCGATACCAACGCCATAAGTATTGTCGTCAACATTGCCACGGTCAGCGAAAGTTGCATGTGCATTTACGTTACTTGCACGGTTTAAGAATGCAGCTTCTGCAAGAGGAGCGTTACGAGTTTGAACAGGGTTGAAGTAATAAGTACCGTTTACACCAAATTCACTGCCAGAGCTTCCATTATCTGGGTCGATGTAACCAGCTGAAGCGCCCACTTCTGCTTGATAAGCATGAGCTGTACCTGTAATAGCAAGTGCAGAAAGAAGTGCTGAAGCAATTGCGAGTTTTTTCATGGAAACTACCCCTCTAAATTGTTTGGCTAAATTTAATACATTTTTTGTTACAAGTTTTAGTCTAGAGAATTTTTAAAGATGGTCAATCGCTGCAAAGTTGCAGAACTGTGTATTCGGTAATTTTATGTAATTTTAATTATTTAAGATATTGAAAAATATATAGTTATTATTAATGTTTTGTTTTATTAAAACTGTGTAGATATTATGAATTTGTAGATTATTTGGTCAACAACTGGACTTTTTTTAATGCACATTCCTAATTCAAACGAAATTAGAAACGTAAAGTTGCATTGATGTTGAACGCTTGAACGTCATCACCAAAACCAACTTGACCACCGATTGCTAGGTTCGGGTTAAGGAAGTATTTTGAACGGATAGCGAAGTAATCCGTGTCTTCATCACCATCATCTTCGATGTTGTAAGATGCACCAATGCTAAAAGCTTGGTCGAAGTAGTAGTCTGCACCAATCGTAACAGAGTCTAAATCACCAAAAGCGCCATCTGCCTCTAGGTTGATGTATTGACCATTGTTCAAAGGCGCAACATATTTTGCTTTAACAGCAAAACGGTTGTCTTCGTCTTCATCATTGTCGCCTTGATAGCCATCAATACCAACAGCAAGTAAAAGGTTAGAGACAGGTAAATAACCTACTAATGCGCGGTATGTTGTTGAATCATAGTCCTCGCTTGCTGAAATGCCAGCAACTTTTACTTCAGCTTTTTCTTCTTTGTAGCCTAATTCACCATTAAAGTAGAATTGTTCAAAGAAGTATTCAGCACCTAATGAAATATGGTGGCTGTCATATTCTGCTTTGCCTGCAAGCGGACCTGAAACAGGAAAATAATCTGATACATCTACTGTTTTTGTATCTAAATATTGATAGCTATATTTAGCATAAATATTGCTGTTATGACCTAAAAATGCAGCTTCGTTTAATGGGCCATTTTTAGGGTTTACTGAGTCTAAATATAACGTGCCTTGTAAGTTGAACAATCCGTTTGAATCTACGATGTCATTGTCCCAATCTGTATAAGTAAAACCGCCATCAACTTGACCATCATAAGCAAATGTTGATGAAGTGAAAACAGCTAATCCTAGTGCAAGTAATGTCTTTTTCATAAAACCCTCGAAACATTATTGTTGTAAATAAAATGTAATAAATAGTAAAGCGAGCGTATTGTTCATATTATGTACATTGAAGTCAATGATTTGGATGATCAATCTGGCTGAAACTGTGCAAATGCTCTGTGATATAATAGGCGGCTATTTAAGCCAAATTTTTTGATTGAGAGTAATTCACGTGGAAATTAATCCGTATCTATTACAGCTAAAAGACTTAAACGACCGTGGTCAAACATTACGGGGGTATCTTTGACTACGATCTGAAAAAAGAGCGTTTAGAAGAGGTTCTACGTGAGCTGGAAGACCCAGCAATTTGGAATGATCAAAGCCGTGCGCAAGCAATGGCAAAAGAAAAAGGTGAACTCGAAAACGTCATTAACGTGCTCGAAGGGCTTTCAACTCAACTAGAAGATGCCCAAGCGATGCTGGATCTTGCGGTTGAAGCAGAAGAAGAAAGCTTACTTGTGGATGTGCAAGCAGAGTTAACTTCAGCGGAAGCAGAACTTGCGAAATTAGAATTCCGTCGTATGTTCAGTAATCCGATGGACCCGAACCCATGCTATGTCGAAATTCAAGCAGGTTCAGGTGGTACTGAAGCACAGGACTGGGCATCGATGTTACTGCGTATGTATCTACGTTGGATTGAACGTCATGGCTTTAAAGCAGAAGTGATGGAAGAGTCTGATGGTGATGTGGCAGGGATCAAGTCTGCAACCATTCGTGTAGAAGGTGAGTATGCATATGGTTGGTTACGTACAGAATCTGGCGTACACCGTTTAGTCCGTAAGTCACCTTTTGACTCGGGTAACCGTCGCCATACTTCATTCTCAGCGGTTTTTGTATCCCCTGAAATTGATGACAATATTGAAATTGAAATCAATCCAGCTGATGTACGTACTGATACCTATCGTGCATCTGGTGCGGGTGGTCAGCACATTAACAAAACAGACTCTGCGGTACGTTTAACTCACGCTCCAACAGGGATTGTGGTGGCATGCCAGAACCAACGTTCACAGCACGCCAACCGTGACCATGCATGGAAACAGTTACGTGCAAAATTGTACGAACTTGAAATGCAAAAACGTAATGATGCGGCACAAGCGTTGGAAGATACCAAGTCAGATATCGGTTGGGGCAGCCAAATTCGCTCATACGTTTTAGATGACTCGCGTATTAAAGACTTACGTACCAGTGTGGAAAGTTCAAACACTGGTGCAGTGCTTGATGGCGATTTAGATAAGTTTATTGAAGCCAGCCTCAAACAAGGTTTGTAATTTAAATTTATATAGAAAACAAAGTTCTATCTGTTTTTGATCATCATATCCAAAAAAATCGATATAAAAATCGAAAAAATACGATATAGTGTATTCAAGATGCTGAATAGAACTTTGTTGTCCAAATTTTTATTTAATTAAACCCGTTTAAATTATGGATATTGATTTAATTTTTAAAGCACTTGCCAATCCGACTCGACGTCAAATCTTGGAATGGTTAAAAACACCTGAACAATTTTTGTCAGAAGAACAATGTGGCGGCTTTAATCGTGGTGTATGCGCTGGCAATATCGAAAAACTCGGTAATGTTTCGCAGTCTACGATGTCTAATCATTTGTCTGTGTTACAACAGGCGGGCTTAATTCAAGCCGAGAAATATGGTCAATGGTCGTATTTTTCACGCAATGAAGAACTCATTCAGCAATATATTGATTATCTGCAGAACTCACTTTAAATCATTTTTCGCATTTGAAGTGTCAGGCGAGACATATATGGCTGAACTTAATACTCCTCTCATTTTGGGTGATTTACACCTCAAAAATCGCGTTGTAATGGCGCCACTAACCCGTAGTCGTGCAACCATTGACCGTGTTCCAACGCCGATGATGGCTGAATATTATGCACAGCGTGCAAGTGCAGGATTAATCATTTCAGAAGCAACAGTCATTTCAGAAGCCGCTAATGGCTATTTGCAGACGCCGGGTTTATTTACCGATGCTCAAGTTCAAGGCTGGAAACTGGTGACCCAAGCCGTACATGAACAGCAAGGTTTAATTGTGGCGCAATTGTGGCATGTCGGACGTGTCTCACATCCCGATCTTTTGGATGGTGATACACCAGTGTCTGCCAGTGCGGTACAACAGGCAGGTTATGTCAGTCTGCTTCGCCCAAAACGCGAATATGTCGTGCCACGTCCATTAGAGATTGCAGAAATCAAAAGCATTGTTGAGCAATACAAACAGTCTGCAATCAAAGCCAAAGAAGCCGGTTTTGATGGTGTGGAATTGCATGCGGCCAATGGTTATTTGATCGATCAATTCCTACAAAGCAAAACCAACCTACGTGAAGATGAGTATGGTGGTTCTGTCGAAAACCGCGCACGTTTATTGCTTGAAGTGGTGGATGCGCTGATCGAAGTGTGGGGTGCAGGTCGTGTAGGTGTACATCTTGCGCCGCGTGGTGATGAACACGATATGGGCGATCATGATCCACGTGAAACCTTTGGCTATGCTTTAGAGCAGTTGGGGCAACGGAAGATTGCATTCTTCTTTACCCGTGAATATCTGGCGGATGACAGTATTAGTGACTATCTGAAACAGCGCTCAAATGGAGTGCCGTACATTGCCAATATGCGTTTAAGCCGTGAAGATGCTGTTGATTTATTGGCCTCAGGTAAAGCCGATGCGGTGTCTTTTGGTAAAGCCTATATTGCCAATCCAGATTTGTTTGAACGTTTGCTAGCGAATGCTGCACTAAATGAATTGCAGTTGGAAAATATGATTGGAACAGATGTTGCCGAAGGCTATATTGATTATCCAAGCATGAAAAATAAATTTGGTTCAGGTCGTTCAACCTATTAATCGACACTTGAATACGCATTATCCATTAACATGTGGATAATGCTCTGATATATTCTGCCGATTCAAACCGTTTTTGAGCGTAATAATTTGACTACTCCTTTTTGGTATAACGCAGCTTTGGCGCTGATTAAGCCGCTATATCAATGGCGCATCAAAAAACGTGCTGAAGATTTCCAACTATATCAGCAAGAGTGTCTTGAGCGCTTTGGGCCATTTCAGCCGGTTAAAAACCGCGATGCAATTTGGTTTCATGTGGTTTCCGTAGGAGAAACCAACGCTGCACAGCCGCTGATTGAACATTATCTCAAAGCAGGTCATCCGGTCTTAGTCACCAATACCACCAAAACCGGACAAGCGCGTGCGAAACAATTATTTTTAAAATCACCATATGAATCGCTGTTTCAGGCCGTGTATCTGCCAGCAGATCAAAAAAAATTAGTCCGTCGTTTTATCGAAAAATATCAACCGAAAATGTTGGCACTGGTCGAAACTGAACTCTGGCCAAATTTGATGATTGAAGCCGATCAGGCCAACGTTCCGTGTTTATTAATTAATGCCAGATTATCTGAAAAATCGGCGAAAGGTTATGGCAAAGTCCCGAGTTTGACGCAGCCGATGCTAAAGAGTTTGAAACAATTATTGGCGCAAGATCAGGCAACTTTAGCGCGATTTATTGAGTTGGGTGCAAACCCCCATACCAGTCAGGTCGTGGGAAGTATCAAGTTTGATATTCATGCACCCGATAGCTTTGTGCAACAAGCAGCGCAGTTGCGTGAAGATTGGGCTTTGCAAGAGCGCAAAATCATTACCATTGCCAGTACGCATGCGCCAGAAGAACAAAAACTACTCGCAGCGCTGCAGCCGATTTTGCAACAACAGCCTGAGCTGTTATGTATCGTCGTACCACGGCATCCTGAACGCTTTGATGACGTTTTTGTAGAAGCGCAGAAACTGAATTTACGCACACAGCGCCGCAGTTTAAAGCAAACGATTCAGCCTGAAACACAAGTATATTTGGCGGATAGTATGGGCGAATTATGGCTTTGGCTGGCACTGAGTCAGGCGTGTTTTGTCGGTGGTTCTTTAAATGAACCGGGCGGTGGACATAATATTTTGGAGCCTATCGCGCTGCATGTCCCGACAGTATTAGGTCAGCATTATTTTAATTTTCAGACCATTGTGGATGAGTTCGTTGCTGCTCAAGGCGTGAGAGTAGTGCAAGATGCAGAACAGGCTGCTCAGGTGTTGTTTGAGTTAATCGAAGATAAGCTTCAAGCTCAGTGTTTGAATGCTGCAGCGCAGCAGATTATGCAAAAGAATACAGGGTCATTGGCTCAACATATTCAAGTGATTGATCAGTACCTTTAAGTTTTAATTTTGCGATACATTAATTTTTATTAGGCAAGTTTTATCACGGCCTTATTTTATGGTGATCGTTGAACATCCTATTCGTAGGCATAATCTACTTTTAAAGGATTAAAAGTAGCAAAAATCCTCTGTACGCTGAAGGTACTTCCTGTACCTCAGCGCACAGGCGACATCCATGTCGCCTGTCCTCAATGACATATGCTTTGCGTGAATTGATATGGTTATTTATGAACATCGTCTTGCTTGATCCTCGTCAAACTGAATCTGAACTGTGGAGTATTAGCGCCAAACGTCAAATTGAGCATTTAAAAAACCATGTGAATATACAGGTGGGCGATACACTCAAAGTCGGGATTCGGGAAGGAAAGCGTTATTTAACCCAAATCATCAGTATCAGTGATGAGCGCATTCAACTTAAACCCTTACAAGAAGAAGAAGTACCTGCAAAGCATCCGGTGACTTTAATTGTGGCAATGCCTCGTCCGAAAGTGTTGCGCCGTCTGATCATGGATGCCGTCACCTTAGGTGTAGAAAAAATCATTTTGCTGCACAGTTATCGCGTGGATAAAAGCTATTGGCAGACACCATTTTTACAGCAGCTCGATCACTATGTGACCTTAGGTTTGGAGCAGGCAGGTGACACCATTGCGCCCAAAATTGAATTGTATAAACGCTTTAAACCCTTTGTGGAGGATGTTCTACCGAGCATGATCTCCTCGGACTATCCGGCTTATGTGGCGCATCCTTATGTCGAAGATGTGATGCCTACAGGGATTCAACATGGATGTACGATCATCATTGGACCTGAAGGTGGATTTATCCCTTACGAGGTCGATTTACTCATAAAAAACGGTTGCCAAGCAGTCAGCTTAGGCAACCGAATTATCCGGACAGAAACTGTGATTCCGTACGTTTTAGGGCGATTATTTAGCTGTTGACGCTTCTGTCTCAGCTTGATCACCACGGTAAACTTTCACTTCCTGTACAGGGTAAGGAATTGAAATACCATTTTGATTGAATGCTTGGATAACGTGTTCTTGCACTTCACTGATTGAGTTCGCAGTAGTGGTTTCAGTGGTATCTACCCACCAACGGACATTCAGATTGACTGAGAAATCAGCCAAAGCATTCACGTTTACGGTAAACGCAGGTTGGCTCAAGATGGTTGGGTCTTTGTCCAAAATAGCCAAAACAATATTTTTAGCTTTTTGAATGTCATCTTCATAACCAATACCCACCACAAATTCACAACGACGGCGTTGATAAGCGGTATTCACCGTTACCGCACTGGTGTAAACTGTCGCGTTTGGAATCACGATACGACGACCATCGGGAGAGCGTAGGAAGGTTGCACGAATTTGAATATCTTCAACTGTACCTTCCATTCCTGACACAATAATGTCGTCACCGATTTTGAACGGTTCACCGAGGAGAATCAAAATACCCGACAGTAAGTTCTGGAAAATATCTTTAAACGCGAAACCGATTGCAACCGAACCAATCCCCAAGGCACTCATGAGCTGACCCGGTGTGAAACCAGGGATCGCAATGACCATTGCAATCAGGAAACCGAAGAACATAATGGCTGAGCTACCGACACGGTTCAGGACCAAAACTAGATTTTGTTTTGAATAAGAACGGTCAGTGAGCGCTTTACGAACAAAGAATCTAAAGAGTTTTGACAGTAGATAGAAGATCGTAAAAACAATTAATGCGATACAAATATAAGGCAGGCGTTCCCAAAATCCATCGACAAATTTATCGATCGTTGAGTATGCGTCATTATATTTAGAGGTATGTTCTAGCACGGTTTGTGCGGTTTTTTCTGTTGCCTCTTGCAAAAGTTGAGTCGTGCCTTGAGTGACATCACTCAAGGCATTTTCTTTTTCAGCCACGAGTTTTCCAAATGTTCAGATTTTTCGCTATTTTGCCTGAAATTAGTGGCGAAAATAACCCTCATTTACAGGCTTGCGAACAGATGTATCAAAATTCAGACAGGCTCAAATTCGGTTAGTGGCTTAGAAATATTCGGTACCTTGTTGAATGATTTCTGTTGGCGATTCAATTTCACCGCTACCCATCATATACGAGGTGATGCTACCTGTAGCCAAGAGCGACAAGACACTGATTAAAATCATCAACCATGCCAGAATTTTTTCCCAAACCGCAGCAGGGCGTGGCGCGCCGTATTGATTTACGGTCGGTGTGCCTGAGGCCAATAATAAATATAGGATAAAAAATAGATTGATCACGGGGATAAATAATAATAGTAGCAACCAACCGGCTTTATTGAGGTCATGCAGCCGACGCACGACAAAGACACAATAAAAATAAATGTAGAGAATAATAATCGCCAAATAGGCGAGGCCAGATACCCCGGTGAATATGCCAACAAATTGCTCATTTAACGCCATGGTATTGATGTTGAAAATACCCACGGCAAGGCTTAAAGCGATCAAGGCAAAAAAGCTGATGATATTGAGAAAGCCATACCAACCAATCATGCTCAGTCGACCAAAACGTCCATCAGGTTTCAAGGGATTATCCGATGTAGTGGTCGTCTGACGGAAAAAGAAAGAAGAGTCATTGGTATTCATGCTTGGGTCAACTCAACGTGTATGGAAGAATAAAAAAGCGGAATGCTGAGTAAAATTACCTTTGCATTATAGGTTCAAATGAACTGATCAGATACTGAATTGAAACATGTTTTTGTTGAAATTTTGCTCAAAAATATGCTTTAAATGGGAAAGAATAATACGACCAAAGCATGATTGCTGCGATTAAAAATTAATCGTCATACTGCTGTGATGCAGAAATTATAAAAGTAGAAATGTGGCATGGCATCTCGTGATGAGATGAATCAGATCAAGGAAAATACAATATGAAAGAGATCTATCCAGTACCTGAAAGTTTCAAAAAAACCGCGCGCATCAATGAGTCGGAGTACTTTGAGCGTTATCAAAAATCGATTGAACAACCAGATGAGTTTTGGGCGGAGCAAGCGCAAAAGATCGATTGGATCAAACCGTTTACCCAAGTTAAAAATACCAATTTTAAGCGAAATGATTTTAAGATCGAGTGGTTTGCTGACGGTGAACTGAATGTTAGTGCCAACTGCCTTGATCGACATTTAAAAGAACATCCACATAAACCGGCCATTATTTGGGAAGGTGATCATCCTTCGCGGCATAAAATTATTTCTTTTGAAGAACTACATGATGAAACCTGCCGTTTTGCCAATGTGCTGAAAAAACATGGCGTGGGTAAAGGCGACCGTGTGGTGCTGTATATGCCAATGGTGCCCGAAGCGGCAATTGCGATGTTGGCCTGTACCCGAATTGGTGCGGTACACTGCGTGGTTTTTGGCGGGTTCTCACCAGACTCATTGGCAAGTCGTATCGATGATAGTCAGGCGAAAGTCGTGATTACTGCGGATTGTGGGATGCGTGGTGGTAAGCCGATTCCACTCAAAGAAAATGTCGATCTTGCACTCGACATCGAAGGGACATCTTCGGTTCAAAATGTCATTGTGGTGCACCGTACAGGTAACCCGATCGAAATGAAAGCGGACCGTGATTTGTGGTATCACATGGAAATCATGTCGGTCAATGATATTTGTCCACCTGAATCCATGAATGCCGAAGATCCCCTATTTATTTTATATACATCAGGTTCAACTGGAAAACCGAAAGGCGTATTGCACACCACGGGTGGCTATTTGACCTATGTGAATTGTACTTTCCGTGAAGTTTTTGACTTAAAACAAGATGATGTGTTTTGGTGTACCGCAGATGTCGGATGGATCACTGGGCATTCATATGTATTGTATGGCCCATTGTCGAATGGTACTACGACCGTAATGTTTGAAGGGGTGCCGCAATATCCAAGTTGGGCACGCACGGGACATATTGTCGATAAACATAACGTCACCATTTTATATACGGCACCGACTGCAATTCGCGCCATGATGCGAGAAGGCGATGCCTTTGTCCGAGAAAGTGACCGCAGTAGTTTACGTTTATTGGGATCGGTGGGTGAACCCATTAACCCAGAGGCATGGAATTGGTACTACACCGTGGTAGGTGAAAGCCGCTGTCCAGTGGTGGATACATGGTGGCAAACAGAAACGGGTGGTTTCATGATTACGCCATTGCCGGGAGCAACTGATTTAAAACCGGGTTCAGCGACGCGTCCATTCTTTGGTGTACAACCTGCGATAATGGATGCTGAAGGCAATGAGCTTGAAGGCGCCGTAGAAGGCAATTTGGTGATTAAGGATTCTTGGCCGGGACAAATGCGAACCATTTGGGGTGATCCTGAGCGCTTTATTGAAGCTTATTTCTCCACTTATCCGGGGACGTATTTTACAGGTGATGGCGCACGTCGTGATGAGTCTGGCTACTATTGGATTACGGGCCGTGTGGATGACGTCTTAAACGTTTCAGGGCATCGATTAGGAACGGCTGAAATTGAAAGTGCGCTGGTTGCACATGATGCTGTGGCAGAGTCTGCGGTGGTGGGTATGCCGCATGATATTAAGGGACAGGGGATTTGCGCCTTTGTGACCTTACAAGCCGGGACAGCCGAGACGGATGAGTTGCGTCAGGAACTGGTGGCTTGGGTACGAAAAGTCCTTGGACCAGTGGCAACGCCAGATGCACTGCATTGGGCGCCAGCCTTACCTAAAACGCGGTCTGGTAAAATCATGCGCCGAATTTTAAGAAAAATTGCGGCCAATGAGCTGGACTCTTTAGGCGACACTTCGACCTTGGCAGAACCTCAAGTGGTTGAACATTTGATTGTGACGGTTTATCCGAAGTCATAAGAGCAATTTGAGCATGAGTGATAGCGTTCTGATGAAAGTTCACTATCGCTCATACGACGGGTTATTAAGGCAATATTGAACGTCCTTTCCCTTAGGAAAGTTGATTAGGAAGAAGGGATGTTCATGATGCTTTTAATCCACCGTACATACGACGTATAAAAAGACCAAGCCATAAGTCGCCTGAATTTAGGTGACTTAGATTTCATAAGATATAGATTTTACAGATATAGACTGCAGGCATTGAGATAAGCTGAATGCCTGCGCTTTGTTAAGCTAAAACGGTAACAGAATAATCAGATAGACATATGAACGCTTCAACTCCATTGACTCAAGATCCAATCGATATTGCCCAAAAACTGGCGGCAGAATTTGCCACCACGGCTGCTCAGCGTGATAAGCAGGGGGGGAATCCCAAAGCTGAACGTGATTTGATTCGTCAAAGTGGTTTGCTTGCATTGTCCATTGGAAAACAATACGGTGGACAGGGTGCAGATTGGCTGACGATTTTTAAAACCATTCAAACCATTGCTCAAGTGGATAGCTCATTGGCGCATGTTTATGGTTTCCATCATTTATTGATTGCAACGGTACAGTTGTTCGCGCAGCCAGAGCAATATGGCCCGTGGTTTGAACAGACTGCACGTGAGCATTTATTTTGGGGCAACACCCTAAACCCTTTAGACCGCCGTACTACAGCGACGCAACTGTCTGAACATGAATATGTGTTTCATGGCGATAAAAGTTTTTGTTCGGGTTCCATGGATTCCGACATTTTGCTGTGTTCTGGCTTCAATGAAGATGGAAAATTATTGATCGGGGTGATTCCTACAGCACGTGAAGGCGTCAGTTTTGTCGGCGATTGGGACAATATGGGACAACGTCAAACCGACAGTGGAAGCAGCCATTTTGAACAGGTCAAAATTTCCAAAGATGAATTACTACTGAACCCGGGGCCTTTGAGTACACCGTATTCAAGCTTGCGTCCGTTGATTGCACAGTTGATCTTTGTGCATATGTTTTTAGGGGTGGCAGAAGGGGCTTTTGAAACAGCAAAACAGACGGTTCAAAACCAAAAGGCGTGGTCAAAATCTCTGGCTGAAAATGCAGTGAATGACCCATTTATTCAAAAGCAATTTGCTGAGTTTTATGTGCAATTAGAAAGTGTACGTTTATTGGCAGATAAAGCGGTTCAACGTTTGCAAGGGGCTTGGGAGATTGGCGAAGCTTTGACGGCGGAACAACGTGGAGAAGTCTCTATTGCGATTGCAACAGCCAAAATTGCAGCCACCAATAGCTCGCTGTACATTACGCAAAATATTTTCCAAGTGATGGGTGCACGTGCCACGACGGCCAAACTGAATTTAGACCGCTTCTGGCGCAATGTGCGTACCCAGACCCTGCACGATCCGATTGATTATAAATATCAGGAAGTTGGTGAATGGGTGCTCACAGCCAAAGTGCCAGATCCAAGTTTTTATTCTTAAACGTATATTGCAAATGAGCCAATAAAAAGCCTCCGAAAGGGAGGCTTTTTGCAATGTGCAGTCAGTCGATTTTAACGCTGATGAATATTTTCTAAGGTATCGACTAAGGTTCGCGTTGTTTGATCAATTTCATAATTCACGGCATCACCGACTTGGACATCTTTCCATGTAGTGAGGCGCAGTGTTTCAGGAATGAGATCGATTGAAATTTCACTATTGGCACGATCAACACGGTTCACAGTCAAACTGCAACCATTGAGTCCAATAAAACCTTTGAGAAAGAAATATTTAATATTGCCTGCCGGAATGTGAATATCGAGATGAAAGGTTTCCCCACGATGTTCTAAGTTTTTGATCGTGGCTGTGCCTTCGATATGACCATATAGATTGTGACCACCATTTTCTGCCCCAACTTTGGCTGAGCGTTCGACATTGACCTCATCACCAGCTTTGAGAGTTTTCAGCGTGGTGAGTTGATTGGTCAAATCAGAGACATCAAAATGCACTTGGTTGGCTGCCAAATCAATATGTGTAGCCGTTAAACACACGCCATTAATCGCCACACTTGCCCCGATAAAGACATCATGAAAAAAATTCTGATGATTTGAAATCACCAAGGTTGTGAAGCCATTACCTTGACGAATGTCTAAGACTTTTTCTAAACCTTGCACGATGCCTGTATACATGGGAGCGTCTCTAAAATGATTTGCGTTTTCTGTATTGTAGGGACAAAACGAACGCTCGGCTATGCTTTACAGTGATCATTTCAGTACAGTGTTTTGATCCCTAGCAGTTCGATCTTGGCAATGGCCTACAATGCTCGGAAAGTTTCAATTGCAGCTAAGCGAGACTGCTTTAAATCGACGATCGGTTGAGGGTAGTTCAATTCTAGTTGAGGATTTTTGGCAAAGGGTTGGTGAATTTGCTTTGCATCCAAATCTGCCAGTTCAGGTAGCCATTGACGTAAATAATCCCCGTTCGGATCAAATTTCTGAGATTGGCTGATCGGGTTAAAAATCCGAAAATAAGGTACAGCATCTGTACCCGTCGAGGCGCACCATTGCCAACCGCCATTATTGGCTGCTAAGTCGCCATCGACAAGGTGCTGCATAAACCATTGTTCCCCCAACCGCCAATCGATCAGTAGATTCTTACTGAGGAACATGGCACAAATCATCCGCACCCGATTATGCATCCAACCCGTAGCCAGTAGTTGACGCATCCCTGCATCGACGATCGGAATGCCCGTCTGGCCGTATTGCCACGCAGCAAAGTCTTGTGGTGCATGGCGCCATTTTATTTTTAAGGTTTTGGTTTGAAACGGCTGGTGCTGAGAAACTTGCGGGTAGTCAAATAAAATGTGCTGGTAAAATTCACGCCAAAGCAGCTCATCGAGCCAAGTTTGTTGTCCTCTGTGGTCGATCTGGAAATAGCCGCCTTGTTCACGAAAAAGGGCTTGCAGACATTGGCGAATAGACAAGATGCCCAAGTTTAAATACATGCCAATTCGACTGGTTCCATTGAGTGCAGGAAAGTCCCGATCATCAGCATAACGACTCAGATGTTGTTCTATAAATTCATCTAAGCACTGCTGTGCATGATTTTCCCCAATCGGCCAAAGCTCGATTTGAGCTGCTAACAGCCCTGCGGGATAAAAAGGACGAAGATCGAATTCGGTTTGCCACAGAGGATGCTGGGCGAGAGCCGTTTGGGCTTCGATCGCAGGATAACAACTGGGCACACTGATGCTCAATTTCTCGTAGCAATTTTTCTTAAATGCACCGAAAACTTGATAAGGATGTCCAGATTGATTGCGAATACTGCCAACAGGAAACAGGGTGCGGTCATGGTACAGCTCAACAGAGATGTGCTGCTGTTCTAATAACTGTTGTACTTCGCGATCTCGTTTAAGCTCATTCACACCATGTTCAATATGTGCATGAACAGTGTGTATATTGAGCTGAGTGCATAGGGTTAATAGCTCATTGGCGATGTCTGACCAATGGGGAATATGCTGAATAATCAGTGGAATATTTAGTTCAGCCAATTGCTGTCGCAAAAGTTCCAGTTGGGCAAGATAGCGATGGATTTTAATGGGGGCATCGTCATGCCTTGCCCATTGTTCAGGAGAAAGCGCAATAAAGGCAATCGTTGGACCAGACTGTGTCGCCTGCCACAGTGCGCTATGGTCATGTCGTCTTAAATCTTGTCGAAACCAAACCAGTTGCATGTTTATTGCCTCGTTTGTGTTGGAAATATCACTGGAATTACGGGGGTATCTAGTGGTAATGAAATTATCTAAAAAATCGATTTCTATAAAAAACCATATAATATCTATGGTTTAAGTTAACCGATTGCGCACAATGCTGTCAGCTTAAGCGTACAAGCAACGAAGTTTTTGACGCTAGGCGCACTTTTAAATTTTACCTAAGATGAACTCATACAGGAACAGGATGTTCCGGAACATAAAACAATAACAAAGTGTTCACCATCAGGACTGTGAAGCAAGACAGGAGTCATGCTTAAGTATCCATATAGAAAAAGCCCGACAGGATGTCGGGCTTTTTCTTTGTCTATAGGTTAGCTCATTTTCTAGAATCAAAGCATATCTTTAAATGGGACTCGAGATAAAAAATCCCCTAAGCCGAGCCTTAGGGGAGGAAAGTGAAGTGAGCCGATTGTGATTATTATGCTGATTTTATGAGCTGTGACTGCATCAACAATTATGCTGATTTAGCCTGCACAACTTGCTGCTGTTGAGCTTCCAGTTCACGAACCAGTGGCAACACTTTTTCGCCAAAGTATTCCACTTCTTCAATGAAGTGGAGAAAACCTGAGAGTACCAAATCGACGCCTACACTTTTGAGTTCCACAATACGTTCAGCAATTTGTTGTGGTGTGCCAATCAGATTGGTTTTAAAGCCGTCGTTATATTGAACCAAATCTTCAAAAGTTGATTTTGCCCAGTTACCTTCGCCCTCTTTGGTGGATGCACCTGCTTCACGAGTTGCATCGCCAAAAGCATTGACCGCTTCGGTATTGGCATTGTCGATAATAGCTTGAAGCACCGCTTGGGCTTCTTCCTCCGTATCTCGGGCAATGATGAAGGCATTCACCCCGATTTTGACCTGATGGTTGTTGGCTTTGGCTTTTTCACGAATATCATCGATCTGCTTTTTCAACTCAGCAGGAGTATTGCCGTTGGTGAAGTACCAATCGGAAACACGGGATGCCATGTCACGTGCTGCACGTGAACTGCCACCTTGGAAGATTTCGATATGCGGTTTTTGCACAGGTTTTGGAGATAGGGTGTAGTCTTTAAATTGATAGTATTTACCATCAAAACTAAAGTTATCCTGCGTCCACACGCCTTTTAAGCTACGAATGAACTCTTCAGAGCGCGCATAGCGTTGATCATGTTCGGGCCATTCTTCACCAATCGCATCAAACTCTCCACGGAACCAACCACTTACAACATTGATTGCAATACGGCCATTGGTAAGATGATCGATGGTCGCCAATTGTTTCGCAGCCAGAGCTGGTTTCCAAGGGCCGGGTAAAATCGCTGCAATGACTTTGAGCTTTTCGGTTTTGGCCAAAATACCATGACTGAAACTCACCGACTCATGTTGATTTTCCGCGTTATAGCCTGCGGTAAAACGAATTTGAGTCAGCGCATAATCAAAGCCACTTTTTTCTGCAGCTTGTGCCAAACGCACGTTATAGTCATAGCTCCAATCGGTACGCTGTTCAATATTACTGACCACCAAACCACCACTGACGTTTGGTACCCAGTACGCAAATGTAATGTTTTTTTCTTGTACTGACATTTTGCAAACCCTCGGGATCGAATTGTTAAGCTGTGGTGTTTAGGCCACTTGCGTTTTTGGCTTTTTACTATGCAGTCGAGCTTCAGCGGCATCCAAACTTGGAACAGCTGCAGAAGGAAGGACTTCTTCTTGCTCGATTTGCTTATTAATGCCCAAGTTTTGGTTGGCTTGTTGAGACTTGGCTTTCACCACTTCAGCACGCTGACCTTTGGCTGGAGCCCATTCCAAAATCGGCAGCGCACGTGCTACAGCTAAAGTAATGCGGTCACGGAGTAATTCACTATGAATGGTGTATTCAGGGGTGAAATCACGATCTGTTGCATAGACTCCGATTGGTAATGTTTGCGCTTGAAAGAAACTGAACAATGGACGCAGTTGATGTTCAAGCACTAAAGCATGGCGTTCAGAACCACCCGAAGCTGCAAGCAAGACAGGTACATCCACCAAGGCAGTTTGTTCGACAAAGTCAAAGAAGTGTTTAAACAGGCCTGTAAATGAAGCACGGTAAACTGGTGTTCCAACAATCAGTGCATCAGCAGCTTCAACGGCAGCAAGGTCATCTTGTACACGTTGCGGCAATTGGTTACGGTAAATCGCCCCACCTAATAAATTGCCAATTTCGCTAAACTTAATAAAATGTACATTGATTGGAGTCGCATCGCCGAGTTCATCAACAATGGCTTGTACCATAGCTTCAGTTTTAGATGGATTGTTTAGACCACCTGACACAGCAACAATATTCAGGGGTTTTTGTAGATTAACTTGAGACATTTTTTAAACCTAAAAGTGTGGTTTCTCGGAATGCCTTTTATTAATCCCGATGGGTGGATCACTGTAAAATAACGAAAATCAGAAAAGTTATCTGATTTTTAGATATGTTGGAAAAACCAGAAGATTCGTGAAATTTCAAATTTTAAACTGTTGATATTTCAACATATAATGCTTAGATATAAGCATTTTTACTGTGTTGATAAAATTTATATGAAAATATGATTAGATTTAAAGATTTATAGAAAATGCGAAAAAAGACGCATTTTAGGTGAAAATCTACATTTTAAATGCAAAAAAATAAGTTCTTGCATATCCTTCACATAGCATGTGTGGTTAGAATAGGGTCATTGTGCACAAGATCTCTCACGTTGCTTATGAATATTTTAATCGTTGATGATCACCCGCTGTTTCGTCATGCTTTAATTCAGGCGGTTCGTTATAGTTTGCCTCAGGCGCAAATTCATGAGACTGCAGCAGTCAATGAATGCTATGAACGTCTTGAAAATGGCCCTGAGCCTGATCTTGTGTTATTGGATTTAAACTTGCCAGGTGCTTCAGGCTTTTCTGCCTTGGTACATATTCGCGCACAATATCCATCGATTCCAATCATTGTGGTCTCTGCGCATGAAGAAGCGTCGATTATCCAACGTGCGATTGCACATGGTGCGATGGGTTATATTCCAAAATCTGCGCATCCAAGCCACATTGGTGAAGCGATTCGTCAAGTCTTAGAAGGCGAGATTTGGTTACCACCAAATTTACCTGCCAACATGAACTTTGACCCACGTGCTGCAGATGAAACAGCATTGGCCGAACGTATTCAGTCTTTAACACCGCAACAATTCCGTGTGTTAATGATGGTGGCGGAAGGTTTGTTGAATAAGCAAATTGCCTATGAGTTAGATGTATCTGAAGCAACTATTAAAGCGCATGTAACGGCGATTTTCCGTAAGTTAGGCGTACAAAACCGAACTCAAGCTGTATTGGCAATTAATGCATTGAATATTGAAGAAAAGAAAATCTAAGGATTTTTTCCAAAAAAAAAGACCTCCATCGTGGAGGTCTTTTTTTATGCTGTTTAAGCGATAGAACAATGCGAATTAAACCAATAACTGATATTACGCACCTAAAAGTAATTTCGCATTTTTAAAATGATTTTTAAGTCAGTTCGACGGAGTCTTACATCTAGGGATTAAATAAAGGGATCAGCCTTCGGCTGGAGGTACTTTTGTTTCGGCAAAAGTACCCAAAACCATTGTCATCCGCAAAACTCGTTCACTTGCGCCAAATTATTCAAAGTATCGCAAAAACATTTGTGATTAGAAGTCGTCCTGTCTCAAACACTTGCGGATGACGTTACCGCGTATCGTTCTTTTATTTGAATCAAATTGTGCTTCTGATGTTACTGCGTAACATCAGTTAATACCTTATATAAACAACTTCAACAATAACTTAAGCAATATAGTCTTGCTTAGGCGTCAGATCGGTACAGTACAAAGGGTTGAGCGCACATTGTAATTCATCAATTTGTTCATCGGACACATAGCCGCGCGCTTTGAGATAATCCGCGACACGGTCATCACGTAAACTCAGGAAAGCCGCATCATAAACACCCAAATCCACAAATAGGGCTGCAGTTTCTAAGCTGTTAAAACGATCCAGATAAACATCATTGTCATACATCAGGAAGATATGGTCTTGCTTGGAGTTGGCATCGACATTTAAACGTTGTGCCAATTCAAATGGCGCTGTTTTAATAAATAGTAAATCAGATAATTCATCAAACTGTGTTTTATCCAGCTGGTTTTTGTCGGTTTTGACTTTACCGAGCCACGCTTTAAACACCAAAACCGCACCACCACGCAGTAGCATGCTCCAAATCTGATGACGGGTGTCCAAACCCAAGCCATTGGATTCTGCTTCTAAATTTTGCAGCAGTAGGTCTTCTTGCTCTGCCAGTCGATCGAATAAGCCAAGGCCTTGAGGTTTGTAGGCATTCGGCGCAAAGACATCAAAATTCAGTTCATCAAACACTTGTAACGCGAGAGGAACGGCACTGCGATAGAGCGTTTCCAGCGCTTCGACTTGCACATCACTTAATTTGCTGAACTTAAATAGCTGACGCCAATCGATCTCTGGCAAAATGGCATTGGCACCATACTGACGATGAAACTGTAGATTTTGATCAAAACCATGCGGCATTGTTTCTGAAATATTCACAAGATCACTCCTAATATGCGGGGGAGATCAGCTTCTCAAGTGTTGAGTTATGACGCTTCTTGAATTGGCTTGAAACTGATCAACTTCTTATGAATATTTTTAAAACGAACGGCCGCAGCTAAATATACGACTAAAGTTTTAGTTTTTATTTTTGGTTATAAAAATATGATTTAAATCAAATAGATTTTTAATTGTAACTAAGTGTACAAGTGTTCACTCACGCATTCGATATCTTTTGCCATAGGCAATCTTAATTTGATATTTATGGCTAATAAATAGACGAAATATCGGGGCTATTTTGAATGGTCTTGCCGTTGAGACAAATTTTTTTGCCAGTTAGGTAAGTTTAAGTAAGAGCAAGGTAAACAAAAGCCCATTTCATGTGAATGAAATGGGCTACTTTTCACAGAGCGATGTCCTGTAACAACGCTACTGATTTGAAATTTTTAAACCAGATAACCATGAACGCAGTGAAGCCGGTTTCAATGGTTTTTTCAGTAAGACGATGTTTAACTCTTTTAGACGTTGCGGTAGTTCAGGATCAGAATCTGCGGTAATCAGCGCCACAGGGACATTTTCCTGACGGTTATCTAAAATAAAGTCGAGACCGATCTTGTTGTTATTCAAGTGTTGGTCAACCAACCAAACTTGAATATTTTCTTGTTGAATCAACTCCATGGCCTGTTCAGGTTCAGTGGCTTTAAAGACTTGATAGCCCCATTTGGTCAGTAAGGTCGACATCCCTTCCAAAATGGTTTCATCATTGTCTAAGCACAGAATCTTATAGGCTTTGGTCTTCAGCGGAACCGCTTGAGTCGGTGCAGCGACCACTTTTGGCGCAGCGACCACAGGCACTTCAATCATAAAACACGAACCATGACCAAGTTCTGAGAACACATGCACTGGGTAGTCGAGTAGGCTGGTCATGCGTTGCACGATGGCTAAACCTAAGCCCAGACCCTGTTCGCCCCATGGAGAGGTATGTCCACAGCGTTCGAACTCTTGGAACAACTTAATGCGCTGTTCTTCCGCGATCCCAGGACCTGTATCCCAAACGCCAATACGAATATGTCCTGGACGTGCTGAACGTAGCACACCCACCACAACACGACCACGCGCCGTATAGCGTAGGGCATTGCTGACGAAGTTTTGAATAATACGACGAATCCACTGTGGGTCGGTGTCAATCCAGAACTGAGCATCATGTACGGTCAGTTTGATATTACGCTGTGCCGCAATCGATTTAAATTGCAGTTCAAGATCGCTGAGTAAGTCATGCAGCGGATAAGGCTGACGTTTTGGTTGAATGGTTCCACCTTCGAGTCGTGCGATATCCAAGAGGGCAGAGAGCATACTTTCCGCACCATGCAGCGCACGATCTAGTTGCTGAAGCGTTTTACGATCATCGTCATTTTGTACGCTTTGCTCGAGGGCGGTACTAAACAGGCGAGCAGCATGCATCGGTTGCAATAAGTCATGGCTTGCAGCAGCAATGAAGCGGCTTTTCGACATATTGGCTTTATCGGCTTGCTCACGTGCCAATTGTTGTTCGGACAGGGCATCTGCCAACTGTTGGGTACGGTCTTGTACACGCCCTTCAAGCAAGGCTTCATTTTCACGGAATGCAGTAATATCGGCAAAGGTCGTGACGAAACCACCGCCTTCGATCGGGTTCCCGCGCATCTGAATTACACGACCATCTTTACGAATTCGTTCAAATTCGTGTGCGCTGCCGACTTGCATCCAATGCATACGTTTACGCACATGTTCTTCGACTGAACCAGGACCACATTCGCCGCGTTCAGCGTTATAACGAATCAAGTCTGAAATTGGGCAACCGACATAGACAATGTCTTTTGGATAATCAAACAGTTTGAGGTATTGATTATTCCATGCCACCAAACACATATTTTCATCAACCACGGACACACCTTGAGTCATATGGTCGATCATGGTCATGATCAGGTTTTGGTTAAAGCGCTGCCACTGTGAGGCTTGGTCAAGAATATTGGCGACCTGACCGAGTGCTAAACCATTATTGACCATGGCTGTGGTGAGTAGGGTACGGGCAGATGCCGCACCGATGGTGCCGGCAAGATACTGTTCGGTAAAACGCCACCACATGCCGTTGGCGCTGCTATTTTCATTCAAAACGACATTGTTTTGTGCGCAGAACTGGTTGAAGGCGCGCATAGTTGGACCTTCACCGGTAATGCGTTTTGCCAAAGTAATCAGATCACCTACTTTTAAGCGTGCCACATCATGGTGAATATAGCTGATGTCGTTTGATGTACTTTGAGCCGGGAGGGGCTTGGTTTCATAATAAAAGAAACTTTCGGCCTGAATTTGCTCGGCAACACTTGGACGGAAGACGCGGGAAATCCAAATATAGAGGGTGATATTTAAACCCAGTGCCCAAACTACGCCATGGGTAAGTGGATCGAAAGATTCAAACCCTAACAGTGCTTCAGGACGTAACCAACTCAAGCCTAGCGGACCCTGACTTAAAAGATTTTCGGTAAATGTTTTAAATTGTTCAGGCAGGCTACGCAATACGGTTGGTAATAACAGGGTATAAGCCCACATGCCAAAGCCGACCAACAGACCTGCATATACGCCTTGCTTACTTCCGCCGCGCCAATATAAACCACCAATTAACGCCGGTGCAAACTGTGCCACAGCACTGAAGGCCAATAGGCCAAATACCGATAATTGGTCAATGTCATTGAAGAAATGGAAGAACAAGAAGCCCAATAACATGACCGCTAAAATACATACACGACGTGTGAATTTCAGTACGAGTGGTAGGCGTTTGTCATGACGTGACAATAAGCGTGTACGCCACAGTGCAGGCATGATCAAGTCATTACTGAGCATAATCGACAAGGCCACTGACGACACCAACAGCATACCTGTCGAAGCTGAAAAACCACCGAGAAATGCAAGTAAGGTCAACCAGTCTTGGTTATAACTCAAAGGCAGTGAGAGCACAGCAACATCGGGGATTGCCAAGTAGGCAGGTGCTGCATGCAGCGCCCAACTGGCAATCGGGATGATCGCGATAATAGTTAAAATCAGATAAATGGCAAACCAACGACGAGCACCACGGATATGCTTTTCATCTCGCAGTTCAACCACCGCGACATGGAACTGACGTGGTAGACAAATAATCGCTAATGCAGCCAATAAAGTTTGAATCCAAAAGCTTTCTGGCACACCTTTGAGCTGAACATCTTTAAAGGTGGTGTTGATGTCATGGCTGATTTGAGCCATGTTTTCAGGTGATTCAAAAACAAAGAAAAATGCGACTGCAAGTAGTGCAAACAGCTTGACGAAAGACTCAAATGCCACAGCCAACATTAAGCCGCCGTGCTGTTCAGTATTGGCAATCTGTCGTGTCCCAAACATCATCGCCAAAATCGCCAATACACCAGTCAAAAACAGCACACTATTGGTGGTGCTGGTCAGACCAGCGGTCGGTTCTAAAATGACCGTTGCACTTAGGGCAATTGCACGTAGTTGCAAGGCTAAATAGGGAATAATGGCAATCACGGCAAGGATCGTGACTAATGACGCTAAGGGGCCACTTTTACCATATCGTGCTGCTACAAAGTCGGCAATCGATGAAATGGCATGATGCTGACGGACACGGCCTAAACGTCGCCAAATATCATAGCCGAGCGCAACAAATAGCAGCGGTCCTAGATAGATCGGCAGGAAAATAATGCCCTCACGAACCGCGGCACCTGTTGCGCCATAAAACGTCCAAGATGAACAGTAAACCCCTAAAGTTAGACTAAAGAGAAGCATTCTGCCGCGAGTACTGAGCCTGCTGGCATGCTTTTCACCAAAGAATGCACATACAAAGAGTAATGCGATGTAAAGGGCCAATACCCCGACGATAAGCCAACTATTCATAGAGCCTGCAGCATATTAATTCTCGCTTAATGATAACGCATCCATAGGCTTAGGGAGGTTATTGCTCAAAATTTAACGACCAAAGTCTAAATTACAAGAGATAAGGAACATTGGTAAGTTTAGCTTCGAAATAATTCGAATTAGAAAATTGCGCGCCAAGGTTCGGCGTAAGGAGAACATTATGGATGAGAGACAGGTAGAACAAATTCTACAGAATCCAAAATTTAAGGAAATGGTTAGCCGTAAAAGTAAGTTGAGCTGGACTTTGACGATCATCATGTTGGTGGTCTATGTCGGCTTCATGCTACTTGTGGGCTATAACAAAGAGTTCTTGATGCAATCCGTGAGTGGTGGTGTAACCACGATTGGTATGCCATTAGGTTTGAGCATTATTGTATTGTCATTCCTACTCTGTGGTGTGTATTCGTACATTGCAAATAATAAATTAGATGCATTAAACGAAGAAGCAATGCGTGAAGTAGAAGCAATTACTCAAGAAAAAGGACTTCACTAAGATGAAATGGAATTCATTGAAAGCAACAGCACTGGCGGCTCCCGCTCTGCTCATGTCAAGCATGGCAATGGCAGGACCAGATTTAGGTGAAGCACAGCAGCAAGCGACCAACTGGCACGCAATTATCATGTTTGCCATCTTTGTAGGTTTTACGCTGCTAATTACTAAATGGGCTGCAAAACAAACTACCAACACTGCAGATTTCTATACTGCTGGTGGTGGTATTTCAGGTTTCCAAAATGGTCTAGCGATTGCCGGTGACTATATGTCAGCAGCATCGTTCCTCGGTATTTCCGCAATGGTATTCAGTTCAGGCTTTGATGGCTTGCTGTATTCATTGGGCTTTATGGTGGGTTGGCCAATTGTATTGTTCTTAGTAGCAGAGCGTCTGCGTAACTTAGGTAAATTCAACTTATCTGACGTTGTATCGTTCCGTTTGGCTGAAAAACCAGTACGTACATTGGCAGCAATGAGCTCGCTGGTGGTTGTAGCGTTCTACCTAATCGCACAGATGGTAGGTGCAGGCCAGTTAATCAAATTGTTATTCGGTCTAAACTACAACATTGCGGTTGTGATTGTTGGCTTGCTGATGATGGCGTATGTAATCTTCGGCGGTATGTTGGCAACGACTTGGGTACAGATCATTAAAGCAGTGATGCTACTTTCTGGCGCAACGTTCATGGCATTCATGGTCATGAAGGGCGTGGGCTTCAGCTTCTCTGAAATGTTCTCACAATCTATTCAAGTTTTCTCTAAAGTTCACGAAGTGACTTTGGCAGAAGCGGGCAATATTATGGGGCCTGGTAAATTGGCTGCGAACCCAATTGATGCGATCTCTCTAGGTCTGGCATTAATGTTCGGTACAGCAGGTTTACCACACATCTTAATGCGTTTCTTCACGGTTAAAGATGCCAAAGAAGCGCGTAAATCAGTGGTTGTAGCAACAGGTTTCATTGGTTACTTCTACCTACTGACTTTCATCATTGGTTTTGGTGCGATCCTTTACGTTTCAAACAACCCACAATTCCTTGATGTTGCAAAAATGGCGGTAACTGGCAAGCTAGAGCTTGTTGGTGGTAACAACATGGCTGCGGTGCATTTATCTGATGCATTAGGCGGTGATTTGTTCATGGGCTTCATTTCAGCGGTGGCATTCGCAACGATTCTTGCAGTTGTTGCAGGTCTAACATTGTCTGGTGCTTCAGCTATTTCACATGACTTGTATGCAAACGTATTCAAGAAAGGTCAAACAACGCCAGAATCTGAACTTCGTATGTCTAAAATCGCGACTTTAGGTCTTGCGATCTTCGCGATGATTTTAGGTATCTTGTTCGAGAAACAAAACGTTGCATTCATGGTTGGCTTGGCGTTCTCTGTAGCAGCATGTGCAAACTTCCCAGTACTTGTATTGTCTATGTTCTGGAGAGGCTTGACCACTCGCGGCGCAGTGATTGGCGGTTTAGTAGGTCTGCTTACAGCAGTGACCCTAATTATCTTATCTAAAGCAGTTTGGGTAGATACATTCGCAATCTCTGAAACACCAATTAACCCATTCAATGGTCCTGCTATCTTTGCAATGCCATTGGCATTCATCTGCTGCTGGTTGTTCTCTGTGACTGATAATTCAGCACAAGCACAAGCTGAGCGTAAAGCATTCGATGCACAGTATGTACGTTCACAAACTGGTATTGGTATCTCTGGTGCTTCAGATCACTAATCTGAATCGCCTAAAAAGCCCCTAATAAGGGGCTTTTTTTATATTTAGTGAATGATATGACGCAGAGGTTTGTAGACAAATCTCTGTCCTATTTGCGTGTATAATTTTCTCCATTGATCGACATTTTCCAATGGCCTTGATCATCTTGATAAGGCGAGCGCTGAATGGTGAATTGTTGAGAGAAATTATCCTGACCGATGCTAAAGCTCTGATCACCAAAACTGCTCAAATGGGCTTTTATTCGCGACTGTTCAGCACCACTGAAGGTTTGGTTGGCAATACTTTTTTCAGTATGTTCTTGATGGTAATACGTCACTTCGCCCGACGCTTTGATCACTAATTCACTGTGGTTGTTTTGCCAAGTCCCCACATAATTTTCATGGCCTTTGAGGAGCGGACTGTCTTGTGTACAGGCAGAGAGCATGAGCAGACAGAGGGGAGCAAATACGAGATGTTTTTTCATAATGAAATCTACCACGCAGGAGATTTCTTTAAATGTGCGCCTGAATGCTGAAACTTACAATAGGCTTTTTGAGGCTCATAGGTGATAAAAAAACTGAGGCAGAACAGTAGGCATATGTGATGTTTTTCAGGACACGCTCAACAAATCTTTGCAGTAGAAGAAACTTGCTTCATGCTAATTTAAAATCAATCAGTTGATGATGCTTCAGATTGATCATTTCAGCGCATGATAAAAAAATATAGAGATTGAACATAATGCAAGGATTCGTGGATTTTTGGAAAAGCTTTAGACTTTTACCCTCAGCATGGCTGTTACTGGTGCAGTTTCTGATCTTGGTTTTAACCGCGATTACCCGAGAAAGTCTGTCTTTTCGTGCGCTAATTTGGGTACTTGGGGTGTCGGTACTATTGATCATTGCCAAAGTGATTCGCCAAACTCCAATGTTTACGATTCTAGGACTGAGTTTTGTTGGCTGCGCCGTATTGTTTTCTACTTTGATTATGCTCGGTGTAAATCATCCGAATATTCAAATTATTGCGCATGGTTTTGAAGCCTGTGCGTATTTTAGTGCAGCCTATGGCTTATTACGCTATATGTTTGCCGATCGCTATTTAACCAAAGATGAACTTTTTGCAGCAGGGGCAGTATTTACCCTCATCGCATGGGGTTTTGCTTTTCTCTATAGTATTTGTCAGCTGATTTATCCGGATAGTTTTGTGAATCCTGCAGAGCCGGGCATGCAGTCGTGGTTAGATTTATTATTTTTAAGTTTTAGTTTGCAGTCTGCCACGGGCTTGTCGGATCTCATGCCTGTGAGTGCGCCTGCACGGGTCTTGGCTATGCTTCAAATGTTCTGTGGGGTGATGTATTTGGCTCTCATCGTTTCACGCTTAATTGCATTGCAATATATTGCCCATTTACCGGAACGCCATGAGCCCAAAGACAAATAATGGCAGGAAAAAAAAGGACGCAAATGCGTCCTTTTTGGTATTCAGTATCTAATATGAATTAGAAACGGAATTTAGCGTTTACGCCAACAGTTTGAGTGTCGCCGATAAAGCTTGTTTCAGTCGCTTTAGCTGCTTCATAGTTAGCATTTACATAGCTAGCACCAACTGCAACAGCAGGAGTGATGAAGTAGTTTACGTTCGCGCCCCAAGCTGAGTCTGGAGTACCAGCAAAGCTAGATTCAGCGTAAGAAGCACCAACGCTTAATTTAGGAGTTACGAAAAGATCAGTTTTGAATTGGTAAGCAGTGTCATCACCGTAGATGATGCCTGATTCGAAACCAATTGCCATGTTAGTGTCGTCGATTGCGCCAACATATTTAGCACGTGCAGTGATTGCGTCTTGGTCTTGGCCAATAGTTGTAGCTTCTGCAGCAGCTTTAGCAACACCGTTACCCATAACGTTGAACGCGTCAACAGCAGCTTGGTCAGCAACGCTAGTGTAACCAACAGCAACTAAGAAGTTTTGAGTTGGAAGCGCACCAACTTCTAATGCATAACGGTCGCCGTTGTCTTCTAATATTTTCGATGCTTGGTTTTTAGAATCTAAAATAGTGTGGCTGTAAGACGCGCTTGCATATACAGGAACAACTTTAGTTGGAACATAAGCTTCAGCTTTAGCACCAAAGTTATGAGCAATTACGTCAACACCTTGTGAACCAACTTCGCCGTAGTTGTAAGCAACAGCTACGTTAGAAGCTTGGTTTAAGAATGCAGCTTCTGCTAAAGGACCTTTTGTAGAGTCAACATTTTTGAAGTAGTAAGTACCTTGAACACCACCAATGAAATCTTTGTCATTTGCAGTTGTGTCGATGTATTCTGCTTGGCCTTGAACTTCAAATTGGTAAGCTTGAGCACCGGTCATGGCTAATAATAAAGCAGTGGCTAAACTAAAGCAGTGGCTAAACCGAGTTTTTTCATGATTTTCTACCAGTTGTTACAAATGGATTAAACATTGAGCATTGTATTGTAACAATATATTAAGTCAATGATCCTAAAGGTTATTATTCAGTCTCTGACTCAGATCTTTATTTCATAATAGGAAATTCAGTTTTTACTCTAACTAATAAGTCACTGAAAAAAAATCATTGAGAACAATTAAGTAGGACTTACGCATTGACTGATTCAAAAAAGTATTAAAATACTTTATAAAGTATCTGTGATCAGACGAATTAAACATGCTTCTACAGCAACTTGTACATTACCCATTTATATGGGCTTTCTCATGAC
>NZ_VOZA01000025.1:0-50741 GCF_013420015.1 Acinetobacter sp. YH12039
TTGTTCCACTTTAGATATTTGTTTAAGATGAGATGTAACTCATTGAAATGTGTCATCATATTCGTCGTCAGAAAACAAGTATTATGCCATTATTTCAATGAGTTATCTTTTTTTGTCGTGTACAAAGGGCATTTTTATATTTTGTACATTTGGGACAGATGTGAATAAACATCTAAGTAATATCAAAATGGATGACATGATAAAAAACAAAAAAGGACGCTAGGCGTCCTTTTTTGCAGATATTAAAACTTAGAGCTTAAATTTAAGTGCTATTGGTCTTAAATACTTTCTTTATAGATACGATCTGCTTCTTCAAATTTTTCAGTGACTTCGGCAGATGGTGCTTTGCCCATTAAGCTCACAATGATGATTGCAAGTAGTGAGCAGATGAAGCCCGGAATAATTTCATAAACGCCTGTGTCGCCCCAGAGGTTTTTCCATAGAATAACCATAACAGCACCAACCACCATACCTGCTAAAGCACCATTGAGTGTCATGCGTTTCCAGAACAATGACATGATAATCAGTGGGCCAAATGCAGCACCAAAGCCTGCCCATGCATATGCGACGAGACCAAGGACTTTAGAGTCAGGATTACCCGCCATATAGATCGCAAGCAACGCAATCATTAACACCATAATACGGCCGACCCAAACCAATTCTTTTTGTGAAGCATTTTTGCGTAAGAATGATTTATAAAAGTCTTCAGTTAATGTACTTGAGCAGACTAAAAGCTGACAGCTTAAGGTACTCATGATCGCAGCTAAAATCGCAGCCAATACGATACCTGCAACCCATGGGTTAAATAGAATTTTAGTCAATTCCATAAAGACCGTTTCAGGGTTTGCTGTAACGATACCTGCTAGTTCTGGATGCTGTTGGAAATAAGCAATACCGAAGAAGCCTGCTGCAACTGCGCCACCGAGGCAGAGTGTCATCCATGTCATACCAATACGGCGTGCATTGGGAATCGATTTAACAGAATCAGCTGCCATGAAGCGCACTAAAATATGCGGTTGACCAAAATAGCCTAAGCCCCATGCCAATAAAGACATGATTGCGACAAAACTTAAGTCAGCAAATACATTCATCGCTTGAGGGCGTGCCGCTTCTAGTGCCAGAGTGAACTGGCTTAAATCAGAGAATGACAACATGACCACGATAGGGGTAAGTAGCAAGGCAAAAATCATAAAGCCCGCTTGAATGGTATCGGTCCAACTGACAGCAAGGAAGCCACCAATAAACACATAGCTCACCGTTGCAATGGCACTGATCCAAAGCGCAGTGCTATACGACATACCAAACATACTTTCAAATAATCGAGCGCCTGCAACCATGCCTGAAGCACAGTAAATTGCGAAGAAAATCAAAATAATCACAGCAGACACGATACGTAAGATTTTCTTTTGATCGTTAAAACGATTTGAGAAATAGTCAGGTAGGGTCAAGGCATTATTTTGAACTTCGGTATGTACACGGAGACGACCTGCCACAAGTAGCCAGTTGAGCCAAGCACCGATGATCAGACCAATTGCAATCCACATTTCAGATAAACCTGAAAGGTAAATCGCCCCCGGAAGACCCATGAGCAACCAACCACTCATATCCGATGCACCTGCAGAAAGGGCAGTGACAAAGCTCCCTAATCGGCGGCCACCTAAAATGTAGTCAGAAAAGTTACTGGTCGCACGGTATGCAAGTAAACCGATCACGACCATGGCGACAATATAAAAGAGAAAGGTAATTAGGGTGGGATTCAGGGAGCTCATACGGTATCCGCTTTGGCGTTGGACAATTGCGTTTAATTAGGGGACTCAATGGGATTTGCCTAAGCCAAGTAGGTGAAATCGAACGATAAGTCCTAAAACGTCAAAAAAATAACGTGAAATTTAAACATAAATTCACAAACTTTGCCTTCTTTTTTGTTTTGGGCATAAAAATGGGCCGTATGTCACGACCCATTTTTATTAATGTGAAGATTTAGTTATTACGTCCCATCACACCACGAATGGTGTTGAGTACATCCGCAGGTAATACCACAGTTTTGGCATTATTAGATTTAGCCATATCTTGCATGGCTTTAACGTATTGTTCACCCAGTAAGTACGCAACTGGAATTTCTTTATCGCCGACGGCTGAACTCACCATTTCAATTGCACGCTGTGAAGATTCTGCCAGTACCACTTGAGCTTCTGCATCCCGACGAGAAGCTTCTAAACGACCATCCGCTTCCAAAATAGCCGCTTGTTTTTCACCGTCTGCCTTGGTCACTGTCGCACGACGTTGACGTTCAGCGGCAGCTTGCTCTTCCATTGCCGCTTGCATGGTATGAGAAGGTTTAATATCTTGAATTTCTACAGTTTTAAGCGTAATACCCCAGTCAGAGATATCGTCAGAAATAGCAGCTTTAAGTTTAGCCTTAATATGATCACGCGATGACAGTGCATCATCGAGGTCCATTTCACCGACAATTGAACGTAAAGAGGTTTGAACTAAGTTTTGAATCGCCCATGTGTAGTTTTCAATACCGTAAACTGCTTTTTCAGGTGTGGTTAAATTGATATAAGCCACAGCATTCATCAGCAGTACCGCGTTGTCACGTGTGATCACTTCCTGAGAGGGGATATCTAACACGATATCTTTGGTTGTGACTTTATACGCCACTTCATCGACATACGGAATCACAAAGTTCAGTCCCGGATTGAGCGTGGTATGGTATTTACCTAAACGCTGAACAATCCATTTATAACCTTGGGGAACAATACGAACACCTTTAAAAATGGTGACGGCTACAAAAACTAAGAGCGCTAAAAAAACAATAGAAACACCAGACATGTCATTTCTCACTTATTTATGGATTGTCAGCGGGGTGGTTGCTGCTGTGCAGTTGGACGACTAAATCATTGCCTAAAATATCGGTCACGCGAATGCGATCACCGACTTGAAGTGCATCTTGGGTACGGCAATGCCATTCGTCTGAACCTAAAACAGGCATCGGGAAGCGAACTTTAACGCTGCCATGATTGAGCTGGGTTTGAATCACCATACCCACTTGGCCAATCGTCGCTTCACGGGACAGACCAGCTTTGGTTTTATCAATGGATAAAGGCTTAATAAATTTGAACCACAAAAATGTGCAGAGCACGGCAAAAATAATCCAAACCACAATTTGCACATTAAAGTCCATGGATGGAAAGATCCAATATAAGATCCCAACCAAAATTGCGGAAACGCCAAACCAGAGCGCAGCAAAAGACGGCAAAATCAGTTCAAAAAGCATCAAAGCGACGCCCAATACAAACCAGTGCCAAGGTTCTAAAATAAATTCCATACATCTACTCTTATATAAGGGTGAATTGATATAGATGAACCAGTATCTATATCAATGTAGCAGATGTATAACTCAATGAATATAAAAAAAATCGTTGAATTATATTTTCGCTTTTGGTGCTGGTTTAAAGGCCGCAGGAGACTGTTTAAAGTTATCGATCGCCTTAATAATGCTATTCACTTTGAGCTGTGCGGCTTTTTCACCTTCTAAAATCGTTGCATTGCTCGACTTTAAATCGAGTGTACCAATATGTCCTACTTTAGGTTGAATCACGAAATTGGCATTTTTCAGTTCTTCATTAATACTTTGTTGTCCCATGATGTTAATGGTTTGATCGAGTAAACCAAACATGCTTACGGCTTTGCTACCGTCAGGACGCGCAGAGATATCAACTGCAATCACAATATCTGCTCCCATATCACGTGCGGTTTTCACCGGAATCGGGCTGACTAAGCCACCATCGATATATTTCACCCCTGCAATGGTCGCAGGTACAAATACATTCGGAATACTGCACGATGCACGTACCGCTTGGCCTGCATTACCACGATTAAATTCAGTTTTACTGCCATTATCCAAACGGGTGGCTACAGCAGCAAAGCGTTTTGGAAATTGTTCAATCGATTTATTGCCGACGTTTTTATTAACAAAGTCTTGCAGTTTTTGCCCTTGAATAATGCCTTGGCTATTTAAGGTTAAGTCACGAATATCGGACTCTTTAAAGTTCAGGGCCAATTGCTGCATTTGATAAGGTGTTTTACCGCTGGCGTACAAGCTACCGACAAAACTACCCGCACTGGTCCCAGTCACAATTTTAGGTTTAATACCGTGCGATTCGAGCACTTTAAGCACACCAATATGAGCAAAACCTTTGGCACCGCCGCCACCGAGCGCAATCGCGATCACCGGTTCACGTGCTTTGGCAGGTGTAGGTGTCGTGGTTGCAGGCGTTTTGGTTGCGGAATCACAGCCAGCGAGTGCTAATACGAAGAGGCTAGGAATCAGGTAATGCAAAAGTTTCATGGGTGAAATCTGATGGTTAAATATACAAAGTGCACATCACATCAAAAAAATAGCCATTTGACTAGGGCTTTTTCCAGTGCTTTTGTAACGGCAAGGCCAACCATTCGGGATTTTTCGGGGAAAATTTCCCGTCATATATCTTCAAAATTTTTTCGAGATCAGTTTCAAAATCTCCACTCGGTTCAAAAACACCCAAGCAATGAATGGTTTTCTTTGCATAATCAAAGCTAAACATCACGATAGGAATCTGTGTTTCATAGGCAATATAGTAAAAACCACTCCTGATTTTATCGGCTTTTTTTCGTGTTCCCTCAGGTGCCATTCCAATCCAAATTTGATCTGTCGCTTGGACAATCTCAGCAATTTCACGTGTCAGTCCATGTGGATTTTCACGCTGTACTGGGATCACGCCGACCCAATCCAAAAGTGGTTTTAAGGGAGTATCAAAAAGGGTGTTTTTACCAAAAATGGTTATTTTTATCCCGATCCCAAGCAAGGCGAGAAAACCATGCCATGCATCTATATTAGAAGTATGCGGAGAAATGATCGCTACAGCTTTGGCAAGGTTGGGAAATTCGCCGTCAAATTTCCATCCTTGTGCCAAAAAAAGTTTTTTAAAAATTGCGCGGCTCAGGGTGGAACCACGTGATGGGACTTGATCGGGCAAAACCGGAAATAATTGAGTCTTTTGATTCATTGCATATTCTTATATAGGTGAAATCCATTTTCGATGCGATGCACATTTAAAAGTATGGCATCAGCATTGACCTTATCTTAGGTCGATGATTTTTTTAGATCATTGGCAAAATAGCCGTATTTTGACTACTCTAAATGTAACTTCAGCGCATTCAACATTTAGGAACTTATGATCCAGCTTCGTCAGCTCTATCTTTTACTGTTTTCCTTATATTGGGCGCAAGGGTTACCTGTCGGTTTTATGACGCATGCTTTACCAGTGATTTTAAGAGCGCAAGGTGTATCTTTGGCACATATTGGTGGCTTTGGATTACTCATGCTGCCATGGTCGATCAAAGTTTTTTGGGCACCGTGGATTGATCGACATGGTTCAAGGTCCAAAGGGCACTATCGGAGTTGGATTATTCCAATGCAGTTGTTGTCCGTGGTGGTCTTGGTCTTCCTGTCTTTTTTGCCGATCCAAAGCTTGAATGAACCAATGTATTTGCTGCTGTTTTTTGTGGCTTTACTCAGTATGAATTTGGTCGGTGCAACTCAAGATGTTGCAACGGATGGATTGGCTGTCAATATTTTAAAAACTGACCAACAGCACTGGGGCAATACCTTTCAGGTGATTGGTTCAAGACTCGGCTTTATTGTCGGTGGTGGCGCTGTACTTTGGGCCTTGGATTGGTTGGATTGGCAAGCCACCTTTCTGTTTTTAGCGGCATTGGTGTTCATCAATACGATTCCTATTTTTCTGTATCGAGAACCTTCAAAGCCACCAATCAACATAAAATCTAGTCCAGAGAATGATAACAACCATAAACATACTTCAGGCTTGTTCTACGCCATTCGCCAGTATCTGACTTATTTTACTCAAACTAAAACTCTCACACTGTGGCTGATGATCTTATTGAGTTTTAAGCTTGCAGATGGTCTAGCAGGTCCTTTACTTAAGCCACTGATGGTCGATTTAGGATTGAGTTTTAGTCAAATTGGTCTGTATGTCACCATGCTAGGTGCAGTGGCTGCTTTAATTGGGGCGGGGCTTGCTGGTCTTAGCTTGAAGTATATTTCTCGGGCGCAAGCCTTGGTTTTCTATTCGGTATTGAAAATATTCAGTTTATTGGCCTATGCATGGCTGGCTTTGCAGTTCGAGGCAAAACGGCCCGTCCATGAATGGCTGATCTATGGGATCAATGCTGCCGAAGACATGATTTCAGCCATGCTGCTCGTGATCATGCTGACTTTGGTGATGCAATATAGTCGTAAAGCATTTGCAGCAACGGACTTTACATTTCAGGTTGCCATTATGGCTACGGTGAGTGGGGGGCTGTATAGCATCAGTGGCATAGTGGCCGATCAGTTGGGTTATAGCACTTATTTATTTTGGATCACAGGTTTGGCTGCATTGAGCTTAGTCCCGATTCTATTTTGGGGAAAAGCATCAAAAAATGACCAAAATCACTTCTAAATCATGATTTTGGTTGTTTTTTATCAGCTAAAGCACTAAAAGAGCAATGCAAATATTATTTTAATAATTTTGTAATATGTTTCGCGTGTGTAATATCTGTTACAAAATAATTTAAGGAAAATTTTTGATGAAAACTAAGTTAGCAGCGGCTATCGCATTGAGCCTTTTGGCTGGGTCAACCTTTGCAGCACCAACATTCTACGGTGAAATTGATGCGTCTGTTGATTATTTACCTGAAGATAATAAAACGGGTGTTTCAGACAAAGATGTTGTTGAAATCAGTTCAAACAGTTCTTTCTTGGGTTTAAAGGGCGATGAAAAACTGACTGACCGTTTAAGCGCAGTTTATGCAATTGAATGGGCATTTAACTCAGACGGCGAAGGCGATGACTGGTCTAAGCGTAACCGCTTCGTTGGTTTGAAAGATGCGAAACTTGGTACATTGAAAGTCGGTGCACATGATACACCATTAAAACAATTGTCTAGTCCGGTTGATACATTCAACAACTACGTGGGTAACCGTGCTGATGTTACAGGCATCATGACGGGTGAAAACCGTGTAGATAACGTTGTTGTCTATGAATCACCAGCTTTTAAAATTGCTGAAGGTGCAATTAAAGTTAATGCATTGCTTGCAACAGGTGAGTCTTCAGGAATCAAGAGTGATAAAGGTGTAGTAAAAACTGCAGGTCGTGGTCTTGGCGATGCTTGGTCGGCGTCTGTTGTCTATGACAGCCCTGTTGTTGTTGCAGGTTTAGCCTATGACAAAGCCATTCCATCGAACTTTGGTGGTGTAGGGATCTTAAATGCAAGCGCGCCTGAGGTGCATCCTGCATTAGATAAAGATGGAAAAGTAACTTCAGTATTTGCTGCAGCAAATACCGTTCGTGCGATTGGTCGTGTAAATCTTGAGGGTGGTTTGGCACTCAAAGCACTGTATCAAACATCAGAGGTTGAGGCTGCTAAAGGTAATGATGTTGCAGCAGCAAATATTGATGATGCTCAAGGTTGGTTAGTCGGCGCAGAATACAATCTACCTTCTGCAAAAGCTTGGACAGTAAAAGCACAATATAGTCAAAATACCACGACTTATAAAGCAGGTGAGGATTACGAAGCTCAGCAATTCATTGCAGGTGCGGATTATGCATTTAGCAAACAAGTGAAAGCTTATGGTTATGCAGGTTACTTAGCACTTGAAAAAGGTTCGAATGAAAGTGAACAACCTGTTCTAGGTACAGGTCTAGAATTTAAATTCTAAAACTTTGATTTAAGTTGTTCAAAAGGCGATGTTTTACATCGCCTTTTTTGATTTTTCTTGCTTGGTTTTGATCAGTTTTAAGTGATTTTTAAGTTTGAATTTTTAGATTAGGGCATCAAAGATCAATAATTGATGCCAATATGCTTCAGGTCATAGCTAAAATACAGCAAAAAATTCCAAGACTTAGTTTAAGTCAATTTAACCTCGTGCTTGCCTTATGGCTTGGGGTGGTTTTGAACCTCGCGTTTTATCAGCAAATCCAGCAGCTCACACCTTATACGGGGCTGAAGGCCGGACTATTTTTAGCGGCAACCGTACTGGTGGTAGTGGCACTTTATAATGTGCTGATGCAACTCCTGCAATGGCGATGGAATTCAAAACTTTTGGCGAGTGTTTTGCTGATCATTGGTGGCTTGAGTGCCTATTTCGTCAATAGTTTAGGCGTGACCATTACATCTGACCAAGTGCAGAACATGATGCAAACAGATGTAAAGGAAGTGCAGGATTTAATCTCGCCACAATTTTTTATCTGGGTCTTTGGACTGGTTATTTTGCCAGTGCTATTGATCTGGCTTTTGCCACTGCATAAAGAAGCCCTAAGCACGGTCGTAGCCAAAAAGGGTCTACATATAGTGCTATCGCTCATCCTTTTGGGTGCTTTGCTGTTTGTTTATTTTGTCGATTATGCTGCGATCTTTCGTGAGCATCGTGACTTAAAAGGCATGCTCTCACCACAAAACAGTATCGCTTCGACATTTTCCTATTATCACAAAAAAGCACCGAAACAGAATTTGCCATTGCTGAACTATGGTGAAGATGCACATATGGTTGAAAACGTAAGCGCCAAAAGCTTACCAAAATTGATGGTCTTAGTGGTTGGTGAAACTGCGCGCGCGGAAAGTTTTTCACTCAATGGCTATGCTAAAAATACCAATCCTGAACTCAGTCAGCAAAATATTATCAATTTTAGCCAAGTCAGCTCATGTGGCACCGCAACCGCTGTGTCTGTTCCTTGTATGTTCTCAGGTATGCCGAGAACCGAATATGATGAACAGCTTGCAAGTCATCGCGAAGGTTTACTCGATATTGCACAGCGTGCAGGCTATAAGGTGACGTGGCTAGATAATAATTCAGGCTGTAAGGGCACATGCACACGTGTTGAAAAATATGAATTTCCTGAAGCGCTGAAGAAAAAGTGGTGTGATGCCGATGGCGAATGTCATGATGAAATCTTAGTGGATGGTTTGAAGGCATATTTGGCTTCGATCCCCAAAGCAGATCCAACTCCCCGTTTGATTGTATTACACCAAATGGGCAGTCATGGCCCTGCTTATTTCAAACGAAGTACCGCAGCGTTTCAAAAATTTAAGCCAACCTGTAATAGCAATGCCATACAGGGATGTAGCTCTATAGAATTAATAAATAGTTATGACAACAGTATTATCTATACCGACCATGTGCTGAGTGAATTGATTAACACCTTAAAAGTGACTGACAATTATCAAACAGGACTGTGGTATTTGTCTGATCATGGTGAGTCGACCGGTGAGCATGGCTTATATTTACATGGTTCTCCATACGCAATTGCACCGTCACAGCAAACCCATGTACCGATGTTGATGTGGTTTTCACCGGCGTGGCAAAAAAATAATTCAGCGCAATATACTTGTTTAATGGCACAAAAAAGCCAAAAATTAAGTCAGGATAATCTATTTCCATCGCTATTGAGTTTGCTCGATGTGCAGACTCAGGTGATTGATGAAAAAAACAATATGTTGCAACAATGTACTTCAGTACAGCGCAGGACTTAAGCCATGCACAAAATACTTATTATTGAAGATGATTTCATGATTGCCGAATCGACTAAAACTTTGTTGAACTATCAACAGTTTGAAGTCGAGTGGGTGAATAATGGTATCGATGGCTTAAAGCTCATAATGCAAGGGGGAATTGATATCGTCTTGCTAGATCTGGGTTTGCCGATGATGGATGGTATGCAAGTCCTGAAACAAATTCGTCAAATGCAGCCCAAATTGCCGGTATTAATCATCTCGGCACGTGATCAATTACAAAATCGTGTAGATGGTTTAAACCATGGGGCAGATGACTATCTTATTAAGCCTTATGAGTTTGATGAATTACTTGCACGGATTCATGCGCTTCTTCGACGCACAGGGCTGAGTTCAGTCGAAGCACCACAGAAAATTTTAAAACATGGTGAATTGATTTTAGATATTGAGCAGCATCTTGCACGCTATAAGGGGCAATATGTCGATTTATCTAACCGTGAATGGGCCATATTGATTCCATTAGTGACGCATCCGAATAAGATTTTTTCAAAAGCCAATTTAGAAGATAAGCTTTATGATTTTGATAGTGATATCAGCAGTAATACCATTGAAGTGTATGTGCATCATCTCAGAACAAAATTAGACAAAGATTTTATTCGCACCATTCGTGGTTTAGGTTATCGACTCGGTTAAGGCAAAGGAATTATCGACCATGCAGCAGCCTTATTCTCTGAAAAAGAGACTAATTATTTATGTGTCTGTTTTCAGTATGCTTTTGGGCTGTCTTTTGGTGTTTTCAGCTTATCGAATTGCACTTGAAGAAATTAATGAAATTTTAGATGCGCAAATGCAAAATTTGGCGGAACGTGTTGCAGAGCATGATCCGCAGCCTATTCGCAGCGAATTTGATCAACATAAGCATTATCATGAAGAAGATTTATTTGTTGATGTGTGGACCTATCAGTCCAATGCACATCAAACTCATCAATTAAAATTATTGGTCGCGCCTCAGCCCAAAGCCGGTTTTTATACCCACAGTACCCAACAGGATGAGTGGCATACCTATATTTTGCCACTCGCAGATCGGCAAATTCAGGTCAGTCAGCAAGAGTCGGTTCGGCAGCATCTTGCAGCAGAATTGGCCAGCAGCATGTTTATTCCCTATTTGGTTTTTATACCTTTTGCATTATTCGCTTTGGGATGGTTGATTCAACGCAGTTTAAACCCACTGGAAAAATTTAAAAAAGAACTGGCAAAACGGGATGCCTTTGAACTTTCTCCAATCTCTCAAATGCCGTATCCAGAGGAAATTGCACCGACTATCATTGAAATGAACCAGTTGTTTGAACGAATTTCGTTGTCGCAGCAGGAACAACGCCAGTTTATTGCCGACGCAGCGCATGAGTTACGGACCCCAATTACCGCACTGAATTTGCAAATGCAGATTTTGCTACAAAAATTTCCACAAGATGACGCTCTACAAAATTTGAGTAAAGGTTTAATTCGTATTCAGCATTTGGTCAGTCAATTGTTGAGTTTGGCAAAACAAGACGCCTCGGTCTTTGAACTTGAGCGCAAACAACATTTTGATCTGAAGCAAGTCGCAACCAATTGCGTGGAGCAACTGGTGCATTTGGCGATGCAAAAAGATATTGACCTTGGCATGGAGCGACAACAGCGCATTGCCTTATATAGTCTTGAGCCAACCGTACATTCAATCATTTTTAATTTGATTGATAACGCCATCAAATATACCCCTGCACAGGGCATGATTAATGTCTCCGTCTTTGAACATGCGGGGCAGGCGGTTGTACAGGTTGAAGATAGCGGGCCTGGTATCGACCCTGCTTTATATGAGCAAATTCGTAAACGCTTTTATCGAATTTATAATCATGAAGAAACTGGAAGTGGTTTAGGGCTAGCGATCGTGGATAAAGCCGCAAAACATATCGGTGCGGAATTGGAGTTTTCTCAAAGTGAAACACTAGGTGGTCTGAAAGTGAGTTTACAGATCCCATTCAGTGAATCATGAGTGACTCAATCATTTTCGGATCAAGCTCAATTTAGATACTTAAAGATTAGATCCATGTAAATGCTTTGCTGTTTTGCTGCGTAGTTGATGTAGTGAGATGGCGAGAAAACAACACATACATGACACAATTAAATGCCCAAATGATCCATGCGGTCCAAAGGTTATGACTCAGAAAATGCGCACCCCGCATCATTTGCGCCCAGCCAAAAGCAAAGCCTAAAATCAGCCCTGCAGATAAAAAGAAGTACGCACGGGCAGGTCGATGTATTCGATAAACAAAATATCCTGTAATTAAGGCAAAACCAGTTGCAGCATGGCCACCGGGAAAACAGTGTCCTTGGCGTGCTGAAAAATCCCAAGAAAAGCCATGGGCTGTAGCGACGGTCATATTCCAAGGGCAGGCATGCGCAGATTGTGATTTGAGCAACCCAATGATTGCCGTGCTGAGTAGAGCCACTACGATAAAATAACCGAATTCAAACTTACGTGCTTTCAGATGCGGATATTTAAAACTGCATATCCATGCTGTGATATAGAGAACATACACGCCTATGACGATATTCTTGATATAGCGATGGTTCAGCACCGCAAGTGCCCAATCATTACGATGAGGAAAACCACCATGTAGGTCGACCGAAGGCTGAATAAAAGTTTGGTCGAGCGAACCACCAACGGGGAAAAAATAAAGTAGGCCAATCATACTGAGCGTGAGCAACAGGGCTTGTCGTAATAAAAAGGAACGGTTCGAGAGCATAAGTCGTGTGATGTGCTGAAATTATTTTGTTTGAATGCAGCTATTTGAAACCACGAAACTTAAATCAGACTTAACTGGGTATTTGAACTGTATCGATATCGATAGTGAAGAAGGTGCATAAAGCAGAACAGGCTTTGTGTTAAAGTTTTTGAAAACTCAGTAATAAAGATTTATGAGCATACGTGCAGTCCTTTTTGATTTAGATAATACTTTGACTCACCGAGATCACAGCGTTCAGGCGTATACGCAGTACTTAGCCGAGTCTTATCAGTCGACGCTGGCGGAGGTAGACCTTGTACAGATTAAACGTATTATTAACCGTATAGATAATGGGGGATATCCGAAAAAAGAACTCCTTACTCATCCCAGTATTGGGGCATCTGTCGCTTATGCTCTACAAACGGAGCTGGATTGGATACATCAACCCGATTTTGATGAGCTCACAAAATTTTGGTTTCAGTACTTCGGTCAGTTTGCCGTGGCGATGCCAGGAGCATTGAGCTTGCTGCAGCAACTAAAACAACAGCAGTATAAATTGGCGGTGGTGTCGAATGGTGGACATGCCACACGCCTGAACATTTTAAATGGACTGGGTTTTGCATCGTATTTTGATCAGATCATCAGTTCGGAAAGTGCCGGGATCAGTAAGCCCAAAGTTGAAATATTTCAGCATAGTTGTCGTGAGTTGGGCGTGACGGAAACCGAGTGTTTATTTATTGGTGATCATCCTGTCAATGATATTTATGGTGCGAGCCAAGCAGGGATGTCTGCCGTTTTGCTTGAAGGCTTTCATGCTTTAAGTGCAGAACAACAGCACAGCATTCCCAATAAAATTCAGCATTTGGATCAGGTCTTAGATTTTCTAAAATAAGGTGATTTAAACTCAAGCTTTAAGCGAAGTTCAGGGTAAAAAAAGCGGCATAAATGCCGCTTTAGATTGTGCTGTTTAGAACATGTTTTCTTCAGAGTTTGCCGAAATACGGTGAATACTTAAGTCTGCTCCACGGAATTCTTCTTCTTGATCTAAGCGAATGCCCATTGTGACTTTGAGTAGACCATAAACGATGAAACCACCTGCCAATGCAATCACGATCGCCAGCAGCGTACCGATACATTGGGAGATCATTGAAATATCGCCTAAACCGCCCAACCATTTTTGTCCAAATACACCCACTGCAATACCACCGAAAGCACCACAGACACCATGTAGTGGCCAAACGCCGAGTACATCATCAACTTTGAGTTTGTTCTGCGTGTAAGTGAATAATTTTACAAAAATAACTCCAGCAATTGCTCCAATGATTAATGCGCCTACAGGGTGAACCACGTCAGAACCTGCACAAATAGCGACTAAACCTGCTAATGGGCCGTTGTGAAGGAAGCCCGGGTCATTTTTACCCATGAAGTTTGCCGCCAATGTGCCACCGACCATCGCCATGAGAGAGTTAATCGCGACTAATCCTGAAATCGCATCAAGGCGTTGAGCACTCATTACGTTGAAGCCAAACCAACCGACAATGAGAATCCAAGAACCGAGTGCCAAAAAAGGAATACTTGAAGGTGGATGCGCACTGATACGGCCATCTTTTTTGTAACGACCATGACGCGCACCGAGTAAAAGTACTGCAGCTAAAGCGATCCAACCGCCCATGGCATGTACCACGACCGAACCTGCAAAGTCATGAAAGGCTGCGCCAAATGTGCGTTCTAACCATGCTTGTAGCCCAAAATTACCATTCCATGCCATGCCTTCAAAGAATGGATAGACCAAAGCGACCAATAATAATGTGGCAATCGCTTGAGTCCGCATTTTTGCACGTTCAGCAATACCACCTGAAATAATCGCTGGAATGGCTGCGGCAAAAGTCAGCAGGAAGAAACAACGCATTAAGTTGTAGCCATGATCGGCTGCTAAAGTGTCCCCAATATGGAAAAAGTGCTGACCATAAGAGATGTAATAACCCACAAAAAAGTATGCAATTGCGGAAATAGAAAAGTCAGTCAAAATTTTACTCAGCGCATTGACCTGATTTTTATGTCGTACTGTACCTAATTCTAAAAATGCAAAGCCAGCATGCATGGCAAGAACCAAGACTGCACCAAGAAGGAGAAAGAGGAGATCTATATTTTGCATAAGGTGTTCCAGTTTAGTGCGCTAGTTCACGAAAAGAAGTTCAGTATATCGAGCGGAATAATTTCGAAAAGAGGAGTGAGAGAGGGAAATTTTGATTAAAAAAACTAAAAAATGTAGAAGACTCGATATAAAGCAAAGACTTGCATGAGTGTAATAATAATGCACCAAAGTGGTGCAATTGTGTTTTGCAATGAGAAAATTAAATGAATGATTATTAAGTGAAAAACTATGTTTTTTGAATCTGTTTAAAAAATGAAAAACAAATAGCGCCATTTCTGAGTTAATTCAGGGCAGCCCATTATTTTGTATTTTTATCTGAATGATAGATGTTAGTGCGAGAATGAAACTGAAAATTGACGAATGATACATTTTTGGTAGTCTGTCTGAGCATCTTGGGGTCATTAAAACTTGAAATCTGTATGTCTTGCCTGAACTGAATTAATGCACAGATATTAACCAATGAAATCTCTGCTGCTGCACTTTTAGATGGCGAAAAACATTCAAGGGGTGAATCTGTGGTGATGGTCGTTGGATCTAACTGTATTTGATGACGTGTTTAATTGAAGCGGCACAGGAGTTTTAAGTTTAAGCGTTGAATGCTTAAGCTAAACGCTGTGTATTAATCGCTTCAGCCCAGTCACAACATCCGCAGCGCGGGCAGGTATCCTGAGCACCGTGAATGTACATGGTTTTGCCACAGTGCGTACAGGCATACAGCTGATGCATTTTGATATCTCGAACCGCTTTGTAGGGTTTCGGAAATAGTGGCAGTCCATAACGTACCTGCTCAGGTGGATAAAACAAAATACTAAATTTGCCATCACTTTCTAATAGACCGACGCGGACTTGCCCTAAATGTTCAACATTTTGCTGGCGCATTTCAGATAAAAATTCATCATGCGACATTTTTCCTTGTTTGATTTTCTCTAAGACCAATTCACCATCTTCAACAATGTATAAGGCCTTACCCTCAATTAAATCTTCAAAGGGTTGGTATTTCATCATTAGCCAAGTGATTACTCGGTATAAACCAATCACCACCGTCATCACAATGAGCGCTTGTAAGAGGGGGAGTTCCTCATCAAACATCGGATCGCCAGCAATTGAGCCTAAAGCGAGTAAGATCGCGACCTCAAAAATAGACAACTGACGAACGCCACGTTTCCCTGTAAGGCGTAAGAATACGATGATTAAAACGAACATAGTGACGCTACGCAAAATCACTTCGGCAGCAAAAGTCCATCTAGTGTCATGGATGAATATTTGATTTAAATCCATGTCTCATCCTTTTTAATCGTTATGTGTTTTAACTTAGCAAAGCGCTGGGCGGTAAAGCAGCTCAATTGTGTTAATTTTTAAGTATTATTTGAAAATGGATTTCATGCTAACGGTATTGTATGCATGAGATATTTGATGAAAAAAGTGCTTTAAAATAGTCATAAAAAAGCACCGACGAATCGATGCTTTTGATGTGGGTTGGCAATTTTTTAAAACGTTCAGTTATTTAATATGTTCAGCAATATCCGTAAAGATCACGCCTAAACCATGTGCGCCTGCATCTGGATAGCCAAGACTACGGTCGCCTACAGTTCCCGCACGTCCCATACGCGCCACGATCTCTTTGGTATTTTCAGCGCCTTGAACTGCCGCTTTTGCACCTAATGTAAAATTTTCTTTAAATGATTTATCGGTATGGGCAGACCATGAATCTGCACATGGTACTAAAGCATCAATCAGGGTTTTATCGCCCACCACTGCGCCACGTCCAAATGAACGTTCACCTGTAGTTTGAATGCCTTTGACTGCTGCTTGCAGCATCTCTGCGAAATCAGCGACAGTTAAAACTGATTTGCCTTGAATTGATTTCGCTGCCGCACGGAATGCTGAACCCCAGATTGGGCCAGACGCACCGCCACAGTGTTCCATAATGATCATTGAGCAGTTCAGCATGAATTCATCCATCTGCTGCGCTTGAATTAGACTTTGCCATTCACGTTTTAATTGCTTGAAGCCTTTCGCCACGCTCATACCGAAGTCGCCGTCACCTGCATGCGCGTCTAGTTCACAGAATGGCACTTCATTTCTAATGATGCAGGCAGACATCACATCCACTATATAGCGCATGTTTTCGATGGTGAATTGTTCATTGCTAATCACCGCATGTTCAGGCTGTGTTTCAACTTGGGTGTTCACCACAGCTTCGGTAGCAGCATTTTTAGTTGCAAAAGTTAAAGGCTGTGCTGCTGAACCATCCATTTTAAATGCAGGGGTGTTGGCTGCTGCATCGAGGTAAGTTTTCAATTCATCATCGACAGCAAGCAAGGACACAGATGCACCATTCATGTCGATACTGGTCATATAGTTGCCGACAAATGTGCGGTAAATTTTGATACCTTTACGTGCAAGGTGTTCGCATACATCATGGTTAAAGACATACAACTCTTGCAGCGGTGTGCTACCAAAGCCATTGACCAAGACTGCAACTTCTTTCATGTCTGGGCGGTCAAGGAACAGGTCATCCACGATGCGCTGTGCCATTTTTTTGGATGGCAAGATTTTTTCACGACGGATGCCGGGTTCACCGTGAATGCCGACGCCATATTCCATTTCGTCATCAGCCAAAGTAAACGTTGGCGTGCCTTTGGCTGGAACAGTACATGAGCTATAAGCAAAACCAAGGCTAATGACGTTGTCCGCAGCTTTTTGAGCAATCGCTTTTACGTCTGCAAGTTCTAAGCCTTTTGATGCTGCTGCGCCTGCAATCTTATGTACAAATACTGTGCCTGCAACACCACGACGACCGACTGTATATAGGCTGTCTTTAACCGCAATGTCATCTGCCACTTTTACATAGTCAACTTTAATGCCGTCTTCAGTTGCAAGGGCTGCGCCATTCTGGAAATTCATCATATCGCCAGAATAGTTTTTGATGATCATCAACACGCCTTTGTCGGTTGCGACGTGTTGTAAGGCTTTATAGACCTGAATTTGCGATGGAGATGCAAACACGTCCCCACATACGGCAGCGTCTAACATGCCTGTACCGACAAAACCTGCATGGGCAGGTTCGTGACCGCTACCACCACCACTGATAAGTGCCACGTTATTGTGTTTTTCTTTACGTGAAATGATTTTGTGTGACTCGTTAAATGCGAGTTCTGGGTGGGCAAGAACAAAGCCTTTGCACATTTCAATTACGATGTTTTCTGCACCGTTCATGAGTTTTTTCATGGATGTACCAATCTGTATTTATAGGGGAGAGTTCTAAGTTTTAATTATTCAGGAATTTGAAGTTTTTTGCTGATTAAATAATGTAAAAACGGATGGTTTGGAAAGTATAGATTGAGCTTTTGAAACTTTACCTCTCCCTAACCCTTACTTTCATTTTGTTTTAAATCAATGCTTAAAGGTTATTATAGGGGTAATATCCATTAATAAATTCATAAAGTTTTTAATTCACAATGAAAGCTCCCTCTCACTCTGGGATGAGACGCATTGCTTAGCAAGGGGGAGGAGGAATGGGTAGGTGCTAGGACGGATTGATGAGTGGTCTTTTAGCGTTTTTTGAAATTTCCTATAAAGGAATCCCAATACATCTGATTTAGTGAGATTCTCATTTTTTAAGACATGTCTATTGTTTTACTAGGATAGATTATTTTTTAATTAAGTTTTTGTTGAAATGGATATCAGTCAAAAAATAATAACCAAATCTATCTGAATAATTTTCTGCATAGGTTAAACAAACTGATTGTGGTGGATTTTCCAAATATTCAAAATGGCTTCCAGTCATAGAAATTTGATCTGATTCAGGGAAACTAAGATTTTTACCATCTAACATTGTGAAATGGAAAATAATTTGTTGCCATGAGTTGCGATGACTTCCTCGCAGAATTGTTGAATGACCTGTATATGTGCCGCATTTTTTGACTTTATGTTTTGATTGCATGGCATCATTAATTTTTTGCGTACGAAAATGATCAATAATAAGTGATCCCATGTGTGCAAAGCATGACATAAAAATGATAATCCAAATTAGTGAATGTGTGTATTTCCATACAAAAACGGATCCTATTAAACACACAATACCAAAGCTTATTTCCATAATCATTTCGAGCCACCAACTATTCACAAAATTAAAAAAAGTTCATTTTATTTTTAAAGGCTAAAGGTAGGGGGGCTATTATTCTAACTGATTTAATTGCTTGATTCTCTGGTCAATAAGATCGGCATTGCATGATAGATTGATTAACTTAGATCCTGCACCTTGTACACTGCTAGATAGATAAGATACGAGTTCATCACAATGACTATTTTTATATAACAACCAATTCTTTTGAGAGGTTTCTAAAATTTTCTGACCTTCCTCATCCATAGTGTTATAAAGCTTTTGATAAGTTTGGTTGAGCTTGGTTTTATTAGATTTTAATTCTTTTTCATAACAGGCAATTTCATCATAAACATTACTTGTCTTACATTCTGCAAAAGCAAAAGATGAAATAAAAGGTAAAACTAAAAGTAAGAATATTTTTTCATTTTATAAAATTCGTTTATGTGTTTTTAAGATTTTTGATTATAAATAAAAAACCCCCTCACACGAGGGGATTTTTTCAAACTAATTATTGAACTGAATCATCCAAATTCGGCGCTAACCAACGCTTCGCTTCATCCAAAGTCCAGCCTTTACGCTTTGCATAATCCTCAAGCTGATCGCCTGCGATTTTACCCACGTTAAAGTATTGGCTTTCAGGGTTTGCATAGTAGAAACCGCTGACAGATGAAGGCGGCCACATTGCAAAGCTAGAAGTCAATTGCGTACCAATTTTATCGGTAGAACCTAACCAATCAAACAATGGCGCTTTTTCAGAATGCTCAGGACAAGCAGGGTAGCCCGGTGCAGGACGGATGCCCACATACTTCTCTTTAATCAATTCTTCATTGCTTAAGGTTTCAGACGCTTGGTTGCCCCAGAACTCTTTACGAATGCGCTCATGCAAATGTTCCGCAAACGCTTCCGCAAAACGGTCACCTAAAGATTGTGCAAGAATTGCAGAGTAGTCATCGCCTTTAGCTTTGTACTCATTGGCCATTTCTTCTGCACCAAAGATCGATACAGTGAAACCGCCCAAGTAGTCTTCTGCGACACCTTTAGGCGCAATAAAGTCCGCCAATGACAAGTTTGGTTTACCTGTCACTTTGTCAGACTGCTGACGAATATGCTCAAAAGTATGCGTCACTGTTTTCGCAGTTTCATCAAACACTTGAACCGTGTCCGCACCTGAACGGGCAGCAGGGTAAATACCAAACACAGCTCGTGCATCAAAACGTTTGTTGTCAATAATATCTTTCAGCATGGTCTGCGCTTGTTCATACAAGTCAGTTGCTGCTTCACCCACCACTTCATCAGTCAGAATCGCAGGGAATTTACCCGCCAAGCTCCAAGAAATAAAGAACGGTGTCCAGTCAAAGTACTCAACTAATGTTTCCAATGGATAATTGGTCAACGTTTGCGTACCAATAAAGTTCGGCTTCACAGGCGCATTGGCAGCGAAATCGATTTTCAAACCATTTTCAACCGATTCAGCATAAGTCAGCTTAGCTGCTTTTGGCTGTTTGTTGGCAATACGCTCACGCACTTTTTCATATTCAGCACGGGTTTCCTCAACAAACTTCGGTTTCATTTCTTTAGAAAGAAGGGTAGTCGCTACACCTACCGCGCGCGATGCATCGGCAACATAAATCACAGCATCATTTGAATATTGCGGGTCAATTTTTACTGCAGTGTGCGCTTTAGAAGTCGTTGCACCGCCAATCATTAGCGGAACATTAAAGCCTTTACGTTGCATTTCTTTAGCAACAAAAACCATTTCGTCCAATGACGGAGTGATTAGGCCAGACAAGCCGATGATGTCAACTTTCTCATCAATGGCGGTTTGCAGAATCTTCTCGCAAGGCACCATCACGCCAAGGTCGATGATGTCATAACCATTACAGCCAAGTACCACGCCTACGATGTTTTTACCGATGTCATGTACGTCGCCTTTCACAGTCGCCATCAGGACTTTACCCTTAGACTGACCGCCAGATTTTTCAGCCTCAATGAACGGGTTCAGCCAAGCCACAGCTTGCTTCATCACACGTGCAGATTTTACCACTTGCGGCAGGAACATTTTGCCCGAACCGAACAAGTCACCAACCACGTTCATGCCGTCCATCAGCGGGCCTTCAATCACGTCTAGCGGACGAGCTGATTTTAGACGCGCTTCTTCCGTATCTTCATCAATGAAGGTTGTGATGCCTTTCACCAAAGCATGTTCAAGACGTTTTTCAACTGGAAGTTCGCGCCATTCCAAGTTTTCAACTTGTTTTTGCGCAGCGCCTTGACCGCGGTATTTCTCAGCTACTTCAAGCAGCTTTTCAGTTGCATCGTGCTGACTTTCACCTTGGTTTTGGTTCAAAATCACATCTTCAACGGCAGCTTTTAGTTCAGCGTCAATATCATCATAAATCGCCATTTGACCTGCGTTGACGATACCCATGGTCATGCCTTGCTGAATAGCATGGTATAAGAACACGGAGTGAATCGCTTCACGAACGGGTTCGTTACCGCGGAATGAGAACGATACGTTAGACACACCGCCTGAAATCATCGCGTGTGGCAAGTTTTGCTTAATCCAGCCAGTCGCTTCAATGAAGTCCACAGCATAGTTGTTGTGTTCTTCGATACCTGTAGCGACTGCAAACACGTTCGGGTCAAAAATGATGTCTTCAGCAGGGAAGCCCACTTCATTTACCAGTACATCGTATGAGCGTTTACAGATTTCTTTTTTACGTGCAGCAGTATCTGCCTGACCTTGTTCATCAAAGGCCATCACAATCACGGCAGCGCCATACTGACGGCACAAACGTGCTTTGTGTACAAACTCGTCATAACCTTCTTTCAAAGAAATCGAGTTAACAACCGCTTTACCTTGTACACATTTTAAGCCTGCCTCAATGATTTCCCATTTTGATGAGTCAATCATGATAGGCACACGTGAAATTTCAGGCTCAGAGGCTACAAGATTCAGGAAATGCACCATTGCGCCTTCTGAATCCAGCATGCCTTCATCCATGTTGATATCGATAATCTGAGCACCGGCTTCAACTTGCTGCTGTGCAACTTCTAAAGCTTCGGCAAAGTTTTCTTCACGGATTAAACGTAGGAATTTTTTAGAACCTGTCACGTTGGTACGTTCACCGACGTTTACAAACAGCGAATCTTTTGTAATGTTGAACGGCTCTAAACCGCTGAGACGGCAAGCGGGTTTGGTTTCTGGCACTTGGCGTGGCGCAATGTCTTTTACGGCATTGGCAATAGCACGGATATGATCTGGCGTAGTACCGCAGCAGCCGCCAGTGATGTTAATCAAGCCACTTTCTGCAAATTCTTTAATAAAGGCAGCTGTTTCTTCAGGGGTTTCATCATAACCGCCGAAGGCATTTGGTAAGCCAGCGTTCGGATGCGCCGAAACAAAAGTATCAGCAACGTCAGCAATGGTTTTGACGTGCGGACGCATGGCATCTGCACCTAGGGCACAGTTAAAGCCAATCGACAATAAATCACCATGACGCACAGAGTTCCAGAACGCCTCTGCGGTTTGGCCTGTTAATGTACGACCTGAGGCATCGGTAATGGTGCCTGAAATCATCAATGGCAATTCGTAGCCAATTTGGTTGAAGACTTCTTTCACTGCAAAAATGGCAGCTTTACAGTTTAAAGTATCGAATACGGTTTCGATGAGCAGAATGTCGGCACCGCCTTCAATCAGAGCATGCGCAGCTTGAATATAGTTTTCTTTAAGCTCATCAAAAGTAATATTACGAAATGCTGGGTCATTTACATTTGGCGAGATTGAGCAAGTACGTGAAGTTGGCCCAAGCACACCTGCTACAAAACGCGGTTTTTCAGGCGTTGAGTATTTTTCACAAGCGGCTTTGGCAATACGCGCTGCTTCACGGTTGATCTCTGATACCAAATCTTCCATGTGGTAGTCAGACATTGAAACTTTTGTGCCGTTAAAGCTGTTGGTTTCAATGATGTCTGCACCAGCATCGAGGTAGGCTTCATGAATGCCTTGAATGATTTGCGGCTGCGTCAACACCAATAGGTCATTATTGCCTTTGAGGTCAGATGCCCAATCTGCAAAACGCTCACCACGGTAGTCAGCTTCTTCGAGTTTATGACGCTGAATCATGGTGCCCATTGCACCGTCGATAATCAGAATCCGTTGAGCGAGCAGCTCTTTTAGGGTGGCAAGCGTGGACATAAATAACCCCAATCCGATGGAATATAAAATCGGCAAATATATTAACAGAATTCATTGCAGTTTTATTGATATTCAACCATCTTCACAGCGCGCAATTATTAGCTTGTTGAATTAATGATCAATATTGCAACTTGATAATTTCATATTCCAATTTCATATAAATGTATGGAAAGCTTCATGAATTTGTCATATTGCTCAGGCAAGATTAAAAAACATCCAGCAGGGCTATGCAATATGACAAAAAAACATGACAGATGAAATAAAAGCTGAAACATTGGGTTTCAAAGAAAATAAAGTTTAAATACGTAGATTAAATAACTGATTTACTTTATGAAAGTAGAGTGTAGGAGTCGGTTTTAAACACCTAAAAAAAACAAATAAAGCATGAAAAATTGCTTTATATGACACCGCTTTGTCATATAATTGTCATAATTAAATTGAACAATATGGGGATTTTAAAATCCTCTATTCCTGCCTGCATGAATTCTAAACAAACTCCCGTAGATTCAGCGCACACGTCGACTCCTCAAAAGTCCACGAATGTTCATGTGCCTACACCGAAATTCTTTATGCCGGTATTTTTAACGCTGATTATTTCAACGTTGATTTATATTGGTTTTCAGGTGACTGCCGATTTAGCGCATGTTCCGCCTTTAAGTCTTTATTCAATGATTTTATTGGGCACAGCCTTATTCATCGCACTTGGCTTTGAATTTGTAAATGGCTTCCATGACACTGCAAATGCAGTAGCAACAGTGATTTATACCAACGCCTTGTCAGCACCGGTTGCGGTAATGTGGGCGGGTTTCTGTAACTTCCTAGGCGTAATGGTTGCCAGTGGTGCAGTCGCTTACGGCATTATTGCCTTATTACCTGTTGAATTGATTATGAATGTCGGTTCAGGTGCAGGTTTTGCCATGGTTTTCGCTATGTTGATCGCAGCGATTTTGTGGAATTTAGGAACTTGGTTCTTAGGCATCCCTGCGTCTAGTTCGCATACTTTGATTGGTTCTATTCTTGGCGTTGGCATCATGAACTACCTGTTAAATGCAGGCGGTGGTGCGAGCGGTGTAGATATGGAGCAGGTGCTTAAAGTCGGTAAGGCGTTATTGTTCTCGCCACTGATTGGTTTTGCATTTGCGGCTCTCGTTTTCTTATTGGTCAAGCGTATTTTCCGCAAACAGCTTGAACTGTTTCAACCACCAGAAGGCAATAAGCCGCCACCACCACTGATTCGTGCAATTTTGATCTTTACCTGTACAGGTGTAAGTTTTGCGCACGGTTCAAACGATGGTCAAAAAGGTATGGGTCTGATCATGCTGATTTTGATCGGATGTGTGCCATTGGCTTATTCATTGAATAAGAACTTAGATAATCAACATATTCAATCTTTCCATCAGTTATCTGCTCAAACTGCGACTGCGATCTACGCAGAGCATAATGACATTCCTGATGCACAAGCACGTGATGTACTCACCAAATACATTCAAACCAAAGAAGTCAGCCCAGAAGTTGTGCCAGCTTTGGCAAGTTTGACCGATCATTTAGGTGAGCGTGTTGCACAGTATGGCGACTTAAAAGATATTCCTGAACAAGAAGTATCTTCGATTCGTAATGACATGTACTTAAGTACTACTGCTTTTAAACGTCTAGATAAAGCTGACCAACTACCAGCAATGGCAGAAGCTGAACAAAAGACTGTGAAAGAATATCGTAGTCACCTAGACTCGTTCTTACAGTACATTCCAACATGGGTGAAAGTCGCTGTTGCATTGGCACTGGGTCTTGGAACCATGGTGGGTTGGAAACGTATTGTCGTGACTGTAGGTGAGCGTATTGGTAAAAACCACATGACCTATGGTCAGGGTATGTCTGCCGAGCTTGTTGCTATGTCAACGATTGCTGCTGCGGATGGTTTTGGTATGCCAGTATCGACTACACACGTACTTAACTCTGCGGTTGCAGGTACCATGGTCGCGAATAAATCGGGTCTGAACTTTGCAACAGTGAAAACCATTCTATCGGCTTGGGTCTTTACTTTACCTGCAACGATCTGTCTATCAGGCTGCTTGTACTGGTTATTCTTGAAAGTGTTCTAAGCAACTCAAATTTTAGGTATAAAAAAAACGCTGCTTCGGCAGCGTTTTTTTATGGCTTTATCTCAGTCATCACCGATTTGAATGGGGTGACTGAGCTGAATTAGAACAATCAAACTAGCGAGTTGAAACTTTGCAAAGTTCAACACTTATTTGAACCAATGCCGTTACGCTTTTTTAAACAGCCCCAATACTTTTTTCACGGGCAGTTTTTCTTCAGCGAAACCATACAGCGCTGCAAAAGGTAAGGCGGTACGCGCCAAATAAGCCACACGCCATAAGCCACCATGGTTGGCACCATGCATCAAGAGTTCTAATGGATGGTCTAGCGCTGTTTCAGGGTTAGCAACCGATTGAGGGTTTCTCAAGTCGTGAATCCATAAAGCTGCCATGAGTGCATTGGTGGTTTCAGGTTGGAAGGATTCCACATCAAATAAACTCGCACCATTAAATGCTGCCTTTAATAATGGATTCTTCGTTACTGAGCGGGTCGTGGTGGATGGCGCAATATTGATACTAACCCGCTGACCATTTTGACGTGCGACAGTTGCGCGCCATTGTTGAATACGTTTTGCAAGTGCGTAGTTAGGACCTTGTTCCACCACCAAACAGTCAGCGATACCATAGGATTTTCCATTGTCTGCTGTGGTGGTTTGCTCATTATTTTGCTTAAAGAAATGCTGACCTGTGACTTTGGCAATGCTTTGCGTCAAAAGCTTTTGTGCAGAAGCACGGTTTTGGAATTTGGCTTGCGCTGCCGTAACAATCTCTTCTGGCACCGCATAGACATCGGTCGGAGTACACATAAACATCAAGCTGGTGTCGGCTTTTTGCTGGCTGACATAGGCCATGATGCTGTCCATGGCCATTGCAACACGAACATGCTTTTCACCATCTAAATAGGCAATTGCAGCCAGATCTAGTTGATGTTCACTTTGTGCAAGCCATTGTGCAATTTCAGGAATGTGTGTCAGTAAATTGGCGCCCAATTTGTGTTTTAGTTCTCGAATGGGTGTGTCTTCATGCACAGCGTCGAGACTTGGTGCATATAAAGTGGCATTACCGGCCTGAACCGTGCTTAAGATTCGATCCCAAACACGTTCATTATTCAGGTCAATTGCCACAATATTGGCTTTCCATTTTGCTAACCACGTCAGAGGGCCAGCTTCGGAGGCAGCACCAAAAAGCACCATTGTCCGATCTGACAAATCGAACCATTCTGGGTGTGCAATGGCTTCACGTAATGCGTCGGCATGACTTGCTTCAATAATGCCAGCATCTTGCCATTTTTGAATCTGAGCCAGTAAAGCCTCACCTTGAAGTTTTTGACCATGATAGGGCACATACCACTCAGGTGCAGCGTTACTTTCACCTTTTAATTTCACGGTATGCAGCGGATGTGCAGTCAAAGCTACTGCATCTTTGAGCGTATGCTTTCCTTGATCACGATAAAACTCAAAGACGTGATGCGCTTTATTTAAACCTTGCTCAGCAATGTTGATCGCGGCTTCAGATGATTGAATCCCATGTTCAACCAAGGCTTTAAAATATTCAGGATATTTTTTACGCCAGTTTTTTTCTTGTTTTGCACGTACAGAAGAGTGATGGTCAACTGCAGCTAAGGCTTCAGCGATAATTTCACGACCAGTTTTAGATGTACTCGGCTTTTGGTTTGAAGCCGAAATGGGAAATTGAAGACCTTCAGTTGAATTCGACATGCAAAATATCTCAGCTAATTTTGTCATTAATATACAGATGTATACATTATCTATGCCAAATTAAAAAATAGGGTGGCATAAAGTGCCAGATTTATATGATTTGTCATGTGCTTTTGTGAACTTTCGTAGAATATACAGCGTCAATTTTTATTGTCGGAATTGGAAAAACCTTCGGTTTGAAGGCTTAAAAGAAGAGGCTATTAAATCAGTAACGGCAAATCAACAACGGCCTTTTTTAGCCTGTCCGGGCGGGCAAAAGCCGCCATGGCGATTTGGATAATTATAAGGATAGTGTTTACGATCTGGGTCGACCACGATACTGCCTTCACGGGTGTGAACGGCACAAGCACTCAACACGCAGGTCAACAGCAAACTTGAGAACATCAGGACTATTTTCATTGGAATTTTCCTTTTTTTATTCTGTGTCATTTCAGTTTAAATCAGGGCAAGGATAGATAGCGTTTCAATCTGCTGTGAAATTGTATAGTTCGATATTTAAAGTGCGGTGTTGTAGATGTGGGAAATTGGCTAAAGAAAAAAATTAAAGGACATTTCGGTTTAACGAAGCACAATAAAAAAAGCCTAAACTGAAACGGTTTAGGCTGTCATTTTCAGGTTAAATCCAGCTGATTTTTTAGACTTAACGTTTAGAAAGGAACGTTTAATAACTGACTTAAGAAATGTGGAATGAGCTTCGGTTCAAGAATAATCGTCATGATTACACCATACGCTGCGCCCCAAAGGTGTGCGCTGTGGTTAATGTTGCTGTTGCCACGTTTACCTGACCAAATACTATAAGCCACATAAAGCACGGCAAAAATAATCGCAGGAACAGGAATAAAGAATACAAAAATCAGTTTCCACGGTTCAAACAAAATATACGCAAAAAGTACCGCAGATACCGCCCCAGAAGCCCCTAAACTTGCCCAATGGGTATCATGCTTATGTTTTAAATAACTCGGAATAATCGCAGCGATCAAACCGCCCAAGTAAAACAGCACAAAGCCCATGTCGAAAAAATATTGGCGATAAAAACTTTCAATCACGCTACCAAAGAAAAATAAGGTAATCATGTTGAATAATAGGTGCGCACCATCTGCATGAATAAAGCCATTGCTAATAAATCGGTCATACTCGCCACGACTGAGGGCTGGCGGCCAAAATAACAAACGATTCATCACTTTCTGATTTGAAAATGCAATCAGTGAAATCACCACCGTAATCAGGATAATGGTCACGGTGTGGTTAAAGGGTAGACCCAACATATATGACTATTCTACTTGTTAAAATTTATGCTCAATAATGCCATTAAAACGGCTTAAAGCGTGAACTTTCAGAATAATTCCGACAATTTTAGTTGATTTTTTTCTAATGCCCCGCATCTTAAGTTAAAATAGCGACTTCAGCTTGAGGAAATATTGTAATGTCGACTGAGAACAACAGCACAGCAGTTGCTGAAGAAATTCCAAACCTATTGATCACTCCAAATGCCCAAGAGTATTTGAAAGATCTTTTGGATAAACAAAATACACCGGGCATTGGTGTACGTGTTTTTGTGGAAAATCCGGGTACGCCACGTGCTGAATGTTGTATGGCTTACAGTGCACCAGAAGAAGTTGTGCCTACAGACTATAAACAAGACTATCCAGATTTCCCTGCATTTATTGACACACCGTCTATTCCATATCTTTTGGATGCGGTAATTGACTATAACAAAGACCGTTTTGGTGGTCAGTTAACTTTCCGTGCACCAAACTCAAAAGTGCCACGTGTGGGTCCAGATGCCTCTGTAGAAGAGCGAATCACTTATGTTCTACAGTCAGAAATTAATCCTGGCCTTGCCGGTCATGGTGGTAACTGTGCATTGGTAGAAGTGGTTGAAGATGCAGAGCATGGTTTAACTGCAGTGCTTAAATTCGGTGGTGGTTGCCAAGGTTGTTCTTCAATCGATTTAACCTTGAAACAAGGTGTTGAAACAACATTGAAGCAGCATGTACCTGAATTAATGCGCGTTGTTGACCAAACGGATCACAGTAATACTGAAGGTGCTTATTTCAAATAAGTTCAGTATTGTTATAAAAAAGCCGCAATGATGCGGCTTTTTTATTGTCTAAATCAAATAAAACGAAGATTTTTAAATGGTTTCTGAGGTTTTTACAGTGAGATGATAAGTGATATCACAAATATAAATGAGAATGATTATTAAAATTAGTTGCAATATTGTTCGTGGTAGTTACAATGTGCAACACAATATTCAAGATTTCTCCATAAATACGTTCATTTGGAAGCACTCAATGACCAAACAACTATTAAAATCAACGCTTACACTTTCAATACTCTGTGCATTGGTAAGTTTGACGCATGCAAAAGATGTGCACACTGAAGCATCAGATGAATCCGTAACGAAGATGGAAACCATTGTTGTTACTGCAGCAGAACAAGTTAAACAATCATTAGGTGCTTCAAAAATTACGGCAGAAGATTTAGAAAAAATACCGGTTGTTAATGATATTTCAGAATATGTGCGCCGTATGCCGGGTGTAAATTTGACTGGTAACAGTGCCACCGGGCAACGTGGTAATAACCGTCAGATTGATATCCGTGGAATGGGGCCTGAAAACACGTTGATCTTAATTGATGGTAAGCCTGTAAATTCGAGAAACTCAGTACGTTATGGCTGGCGCGGTGAGCGTGATACACGTGGCGATTCGAACTGGGTACCTGCAGATGCTATTGAATCGATTGAAGTGCTGCGTGGTCCAGCAGCAGCGCGTTATGGTTCAGGTGCGATGGGTGGTGTGGTCAATATTAAAACCAAGAAAGTGACCAACGACGTGCATGGCTCTGTGGAAGTTTTTACCAATCAACCTGAAGACGCTAAAGAGGGCGCAAGTCACCGTGAAAGCTTTAACTTAAGCGGGCCAATTCTCAAAGATGTCCTTTCATATCGGTTATACGGTAGTTATAACAAAACCGATTCAGATGCTGCGGATATTAATGCCTTAATGGACAATGGCGCGCGTATGGCGGGTCGAGAAGGCGTTGAAAATAAAGATATTGCAGGGCGTTTGGCTTGGCAGTTGAACGATCAACAAGTCTTGATGTTTGACGCAAGTGTTGGCCGCCAAGGCAACCGTTTTGCAGGTGACAGTCAAAACAGTGTATTTGATCCAGCCGATCCAAACAAAGCGCCTATTCTATCGGCTTTAATTGGTGAAGAAACCAATACCATTTATCGTGATAGTTTTGCATTAACCCATGAAGGTACGTGGGGTTGGGGCGATAGTAAACTCATTGCGCAATATGACAAAACCAAAAATAAACGCCTACCTGAAGGAACAGGCGGTAGTACTGAGGGACAGATTAATAATCTTGAAAATAAACAAACGTCATATCTAGAAACCATTCGCTTTAATGCAGAAGCCAATCTGCCGTTCCAATGGTATGTCCCACAAGTATTAACTTTAGGCGCTGAATGGGTTGAAGATGACTTTACCGATACGGTTAATACACAAGCTGGCACAGGCGGTTTTGGTGATGTGTTGACCTCTGGTGACCGTTCACAAATGGATTCACGGATTGCGTCGGCCTATATTGAAAACAATATGAACTTGGGCGAAAGCACCGATGTCGTTTTGGCACTACGCTATGATAATCATAGCAAATCAGGCGATAGCTGGAGTCCAAGTCTCAATATTACGCAAAAGCTTGGTGACTATTGGACACTAAAAGGTGGTGTAGCTAAGGCGTATAAAGCACCCAATATGTACCAAAATGCGGAAGGTTATCTGTTAAGCACTCGCGGTAATGGCTGTCCAATTGGGCTGAGCCAATGTTTATTACAAGGTAATGGTGATCTCAAACCTGAAACTTCAGTGAATAAAGAATTAGGTGTACAGTTTGAAAAAGACATCGTAAATGCAAGCTTTGCATGGTTCCGTAATGATTATAAAAATAAGATCGTTGCAGGGGATACACGTCTAGAAGAACTAGAAGTAAATGGAACAACATATAATGTACTGCGTTGGATGAATACGCCAGAAGCCTTGGTGGAAGGTGTTGAAGGAAGTATTTCTTTGGACTGGGGTGATATCACGTGGACCAATAACGTCACCTATATGATCAACTCTGAAGATAAACGTACTGGCAATCCACTTTCAGTGATTCCAAATTACACCATAAACTCTATTTTGAACTACAACATCACGGATCGATTAGACAGTAACTTTGTCTATACCCAATATGGTCGTCAAAAACCACGTCAATATGCAGAAACTAGTCTTGAAAGCAAAAATGGCTTGGCGATGGATAGCGTGAAAAGTTATGGCATTGCAGGCATTAACTTTGGTTATAAATTTAATGCGGACTTGAGTGCTCGTATCGGTGTGAATAACCTATTTGATGAGCAAAAACTGCGTGATAAAACGGTCAACCAAACATATAACGAGCCGGGTCGAGCTTACTATGCAAGTTTGAAATACCAATTCTAAGTATTTCCAAAAGAAAAGCCGCTTCACGCGGCTTTTTTTATGCTTGGATATTTAAAATTTTCAGTGCTTCACTTGAGTAGTAGAATTGTTCTAAATAGAGACGTGAACGCTCACGCAAATAACCCGACTCAATCATTTGTTGAACGATAGGATTGAGTAAGTTTTGAAGTTCATGCTGAATCAGTGCTTCATCAATATTTAAATCACGTAGCAATAAATCAAAAGGGCGTTCTGCATTGCGCACGTACCAAGCGTATACGCCATCATGCACTTGCTGTTTCATATACTCAGACTGTCGCATAAAGTCCCAAATTTCATGACCCATGGCAACTGTTTGCGGCAAGTCCTGAACTTCAACATAGTTCTTTAATACTGAAACTGGCAGCGCTTTAATTTTATGCCACAAATTGGCTTGAAAATGGTACAGCTTATGATCATCAAAGTGCTGATTTAACACGGTTTCACTCATTTGACTGAGCTTTAAAATATTCTTTTGTAAGTATTTGCTGACTGCATTATCTAAATTGGTATCAGTGACATTTTCCAGTACCGATTTCCCCATTTTCATAAATCGTGAAACACCGGGGACAGATTTCGCAATAACTGAGTTGTCTAAATAATCTTGTATCGCATGTTGAATCAACTGACTGATCATGGCTGAAAATGCAGGATTGTTGACCATGGTATGAATTAAACGTTGACGATGTCCCTGTTTACTCGCCACATACTGTGCAATTTTATCAATGGTCAACACAGGAATGATTTCGGCAATCGTGGTGCTGTCATTTGCAGGATGAATCAGTGCAAATTTGATATGTTCAGCAATTTGCTCAATCAGAAATTGACTTGCAGGGGTATTTAAAATTTGTTTCTGCAACAAGGCATTGATTTGATCAAAACTCCAAATCTGCTGCAAAGATTGTTTACGAAACCATTGATAAAAATGGGTGAATTCAGTGGCTACGGTATCATTGTGTGAAAAGCTCTGATCTAAAAAGTTCAGTTGAGCGTCAATCAACTGCTCAATCATCGGGTTTTTCTGCATACTTTCCCTGAAGTCCCAGTGATGGGGATCTAAAAATGGCGAATGCTCAGTTTAACTGAATCAGTTTATCTACCAAAGGGTTTTTAAACTTTTGACTTTTCGCAAGGAAAGGCAAGTAATGGTCTGCAACTTGTTGTTCGGCTTCTAAGATTGGCATATGACCGACGTTATTTAATATCACTGGGGTTTCCGCACGTTTCAGTAAAGACTTGAGTTCGCTAGCCACTTCAACATTAAAGATTTTATCTTGTTTGCCCCAAAGGATCAGGGTTGGGGCTTCCACCGTTCGGGTTAAACGAGCAAAAGTTTCAGGGGTGTAGATTCGATTGAGCGTGACGACTTGATCGATCATTTTACTGGTGAAGGGCGCACGCGCAATTAAGATATTTTCCTGCGCTTCTTTAAGCTGTGTTGGAACATTGGGCGGATTTTGCATGAGTTTATGCATAACATCATCTAAATCACCCGGTTTTGAAACGATTAAATTTTTAAGTTTATACGGGTCGCGGGTATAACTGGTATTGGCTTGTTTATAAATGCCCGCGCTGTTGAGTAAAAATAAACTTTGGGTATCAAAAGGATATTGAGAGGCATATACCGTGGCAATGGAACCACCCAATGAGTGACCTGCAACATTCAGTTTATCTTCAATATCTATTTTAAGGACAAACTGGCGTAGTTGTTCCGTGACATTCGGGACAGAGACATCAAAATCGACAGGGACATGGGTATCGCCATTGGCCGGAAGGTCGGGGATGATCACGTGATAGTTCGGTGTTAAATAATGCGCAACACGGTTCCAATTATCACGTGAGCCGCCTAAACCATGAATCAGCAAGATGGTGGGTTTAGAGCGTTGACCACCTTCGCTATAACTCCAATTCACATTGCCGACTTGAACACTGTGTGTGACTAAACCTGCCGCTTTACGCTCTTGGCTCAAATAGTTTTGCACGATAGAGGGTACGGCCAAGTTTTTGCTGATGGGAGATGGATTTGTAGCCAAAGCATGGTTGGCAGTAAACGTCATACAGCAAATTGTTGCTAGCTTAAAAAAGCCAAAAACGCGTGAATGATTTCCTTTCATTGACGTTTACCCCAGTTAAATCGAATCGATATATTTTTTAGATCATTTATATGACTATTATCAGAATGGGCTGAAATAGTAAAAGCGTATATTTATGAAATATATTGTAAATTAAAAATGACCTTTGTCATCCATTGCTTTTTTGACGTGGTTAAACTTGCGTTTTAATAATGTGAACCATTACAGAAAAAATAATTTTTTTTGATGAATGTGGAGTAGCATTTTCTATCAAGATGCATCGTCGTAGAAAAAATTCACAGCAATTGTTTTTGCAAGTGACAATCGATTCGACTGGGATTAAAATATTGCAACTTCGGATAAGGGTAATTAGAACATGCTAGCAGCAGCAGAAGCTTTAGATCGTTTAAAGAAAGGGAATCAACGTTTTGTAAACGGTGAAACGAATCACCCGAAGCTTTTGACGCATCAACAACGTGCTGAAATGGCCGAAAGCCAAGAACCTTTTGCGATTATTTTAGGGTGTTCAGACTCACGTGTTCCTGCTGAAATGGTCTTTGACCAAGGCTTAGGCGATTTATTCGTGATTCGTGTTGCAGGTAATATTGTGGCACCGTCTCAAGTCGGTAGCGTGGAATTTGCAGCAGAAAGCTTTGGATGTCCTGTGGTCATTGTATTGGGTCATACACACTGTGGCGCGATTCATTCTACGATTGAAGCTTTAACTAATCCTGCGACACCACCATCAGCAAACTTGATGTCGATTGTGAACCGCGTTCGTCCATCTGTAGAAATACTCATGCAAACTGAATTGAAAGATGACCTTGAAAAACTTTCAATGCATGCAGTACGTTCAAACGTTTTTGCATCAGTGAATCAACTTCGTCATGGTTCAGCAGTCCTCGAAAACTTAATTGCGCAAGGCAAATTAAAAGTGGTAGGCGCTGAGTATTCACTCGAAACAGGTGAAGTAAGCTTCTACGATTTCTAAGCAAATTACAGTAAAGACAAGATATTAAAAAAGGCGCTCAAATGAAGCGCCTTTTTTATGAACCGATTTTCACCAACTAAATTTATAAACTTGCTTTGATCAATGGATAAGCATTGTTCAGCAAAATTGTTTGCGCTTTGGCATTCGGGTGGATCTGATCTTGTTGCATTAAGTTTTTATGTCCCGCAACCCCTTGCATAAAGAAAGGCAATAATTTGACTTTGTACTGTTGGCTCAACACTTGATAGTTATTTTCAAAAGCTTGGCTATATGCCTTGCCATAATTCGGTGGAATTTTCATTCCAAATAAAATGACTTTCGATTTGGCCTGTTGGCTTTTTTGAATCAGCTGCGCTAAATTTTTTTGAATTTGTGCAGGGGGCTGTCCGCGTAAACCATCATTACCACCTAACTCAATCACCACAAGGTCTGGACGATGAGTTTGCAACAGTTTAGGCAGTCGTGCCAAAGCACCACTGGTGGTTTCACCGCTGACACTTGCATTGACCACTTTATGTTGTTTCGGATACTGTTGGTCTAGACGTTTTTGTAATAAGTGGACCCAACCTTGCTGCACTGAAACACCATAACCTGCACTTAAGCTATCGCCCAAAATCATGATGGTTTTGGCAGAGAGCAGCATCGGGCAGAACATCAGTGCAATAGCCAGCAAGTAACTCAATAGACGATTATTTTGAATGCGATTTTGCATATAGGGAAGATATGACCCAACTCACGACAGATGTTGACATCATGCCACAGGCGATTATTTCTGCACAGCAATTGACACAAAAGATACAACTTCCACAAAAACAGTTATCGATCTTCGAACAACTCGATCTTGAAATCTTTGCAGGGGAACAAGTTGCGATTACTGGTCGTTCTGGTTCAGGTAAATCCACCTTGTTGGGTATTTTGGCGACCTTAGATCAGGCCAGTTCGGGACAATTACGGGTCTGTGGTCAAGACATTCATCTATTAAATGAAGAACAGCGTGCTCAAGTCCGTTTGGCTCATATTGGATTTGTCTTTCAGTCTTTCCAGTTGTTGCCACATTTAACGGCACTGGAAAATGTCATGCTGCCGCTACGGCTAAAAGCAAATTTTCAGGTCAAAGCCGCCGAAGAAAAAGCATTAAAACTGTTAGCAAAGGTCGGACTAGAACGCCAAGCGCATCAAGCTCCCAAAGTTTTATCCGGTGGTGAGCAGCAACGGGTTGCGATTGCCCGTGCTTTGGTGAGTGAACCCGATCTGATCTTTGCAGATGAACCGACAGGCAATTTAGACAGTGCAACGGCACAGGAAATTGAACAATTGTTATTTCAGTTAAATCGTGAAATGGGAACCACATTGGTATTGGTGACACATGATGCCGATTTGGCCCGTCAATGTCAGCGCCATTTTGAATTGGTCAATGGTCAATTGATTGAGCATCGAACAGGAGATGCTGCATGAATCTTTTGGCACTGTTTCGACCACTCTTACAGCTGAGTTTTAAAACCACGGGTGTGTATTTATTATTGATCGCACTAACCTTGGCGATCAGTGCCACCACGGCTTTAAAGTTTAGTAATGTACAAATTCAAAATGCTGTAGCGCTACAAGCTGCTGAAATGTTGGCAGCAGATTTGGTGCTGACAGGCAATGAACCAATTCCACAAGAGTGGCGACAACAAGCCAAAGCACAGCAATTAAAACAATCGAATGTCACGCTATTTAGCAGCATGGCGCACACTGATCAGCAATTTGTCATGGTCAATGTCAAAGCCGTTGATGCTGCATTTCCATTAAGAGGTGAACTCGAAACAGAACCGAAACTAAACCGTTCCATACAAGCAGGTGAGGTCTGGTTAAGTCCTCGTGCCATGGATTTATTGGGTGTAAAGGTTGGAGATCAGATTAATATTGCCGATGCTGCTTTTCAAGTCAGTGCCAAAATCATTCATGATACCAATCAAGAGCTTGGCTTCAGTGGTTTTTCACCGACGGTTATGATTGCGCAATCTGAGGTGGCGAGAACCAATGCCATCCAAGTCGGGAGTCGGATTGAATATCGCCTGTTAATGGCAGGAGATGCACAAAATACCCAGCGCTTTGAAAAACTGTATAAGCAGAAATTTGGCGATCAAACAGAAAGTGGTGCTGCCAATTCAGATCAAGCGCAGGTTCAGGATGCGGCTCAAAGCAGTTTGAAATTGAGAAATGCCAGTGAAGGCAATACTCGCTTGATGAAGCCGATTGCCAACCTAGAAACGTTTTTACAACTGGCCAATATTTTAACCATCCTACTTTGTGGCATCGCCATCGCATTAACCAGTCAGCGCTATGTCCAACAAAATCAGGATGCCATTGCACTGATGCGCTGTATTGGATCGACCAAACAGCAAATATTAAGTGCTTATTTGGCTTTACTATTGGTTGTACTCGGGCTTTCAATCCTGTTTGGAAGTTTGATTGGTCTGGGATTGGGTTATGGCTTATTGCAACTGATGCTACAGTTGATTCCAAATTTACAATTAGAGTTTTCAGCCCTTTCCATGCTGCTTGGCCCGCTTCCAATTGCAATATTCACCAGTGCGATTGTGCTATTAGGATTTGTTCTTCCAAGTCTTTGGCAATTATTAGGGACACCGCCAGCACGGGTGATACGACAACAAGAGCGTTCTGTACGTTCCATGCTTTGGATGCTCAGTTTCGGAACACTCAGTTTGGTGGTGTTTTGTGTGGTTTTAACTGAAAATTTTCAACTCTCCCTGTGGCTGATTTGCGCCATCATCTTCCTGTGTGTTGGCCTATATATGATGGTCTGGCTCAGTTTAAAGGCTTTGAAAAGTTGGGGGACGAAAATCTCAGCATATATACGTACACCGTATCAAACGGCATTTCAAATTACTGCATTGGCATTAGGGCTAAGTCTGATCACGGTTTTAGCGGTATTGCGCACGGATTTGCTGGAACGTTGGCAACAACAATTGCCACAAGGAACACCTAACCAATTTGTCTATGGATTACCGCCATTTGAGTTACAGGATTTTAATCAACAACTCAAGCTGCATGGTTGGCAAGGGACGCCGATGTACCCGAATATTCGTGGGCGTTTAGTTGCCAAAAATGATCTCCCTTTTTCGGATGCCTTAATTAAAAGCAATAATTCATTACGCCGTGAATTAAATCTTACGCAGGCTGCAACTTTTCCGAAAGATAATCAAATTATCGCGGGCAGTCAGCACTTTCAACAGGTCAATGAAGTATCGGTAGAAGTGAAAACCGCACAAGAGCTGGGTATTCAAATTGGAGATCGACTGAGTTTTAGCCTACCTGAAGGGATTTTACAAGCCAAGGTAATTAACCTTCGCAGTGTGGAGTGGGAAAGCTTTAGTCCAAACTTCTTCTTTATTTTTTCTCCCCAAACCATGGATGAAAATGCCGGCAGCTATTTGGGGAGTTTCTATGTTCCACCGCAAGATAAAAATCAGTTAATTGGTCTAATTCAGCAGTTTTCGAATACCGTGTTTATTGATGTCAGTCTGATTTTGGATGAGATCAAACGCATCGTCAGCGTATTGGTTCAGATTATTACCATCTTGGCGCTGTTGGTCAGTATTTCAGGCATTTTGGTCTTGGTTGCATGTTTGAATTTATTTATGGATGAACGTAAAAAAGAAGTGGCATTACTGCGTTCCTTCGGCAGTTCCAAGCAAAAGCTAAAGTCGATGCTCAGTTTGGAAGTTGGTTTGATGGGGCTAATTTCAGGTGTCGTGGCGTGTATTTTTGCCGAAGTAATCAGTGCGATTGTCAGTTATAAAATGGAACTGGTCATCCAGCTACATGCAGAAATTTGGTTGATCCTCCCACTGGTCATGACCTTAGTCTGTACATTGATTGGACGTTATCGCTTAAGTTATCTTTGCGACATCCCACCCTTAGAAAGTTTGCGTGAACTGAATAGTTAAGGGGGGAGATGTTTAACAGCCGAGCAAGTTAAGAGTGGAGCAGGAACCCAGTGCGCAGTTCAGGTTTAGACATGATTTGATGTGTTTTCAACATATCTGTGTTGATAGCCACAGGGTTCATTCCACTGTTTAACGTGCTGCGAGAGATTGCTTCATCAGCAGGATAAAGTGTTCCCAAAGCGGTAATATCGGTTGGATTAATTGTTGGCAATGTAGATAAAACAGATAGCATCCGACAGTTGCGGCGATTAGACCGATCATTTGAATGATTAGGGATTGATGTACTTTTTGTCCCACATACCAAATGAAAGCCAACGCAGCCCCCATCAACATGCCGCCAATATGCGCGGCATTATTAATTCCACTAATCATAAAGCCCATCGCGAGGTTAATTCCCATCACCATTAATAAAGTTTTTTTATCCAGATAAAATTGCTGTTTAGGTAACATGGGGAGCAGCGAAATAATCGTCAACGCGGCACCCAGTCCCATCACTGCACCCGATGCGCCTGCACCAATACTCGGGAAAAGCTGCTGATTGGCTGCACCTTCGGCCAATAATGCATAGCTATCTTGAATGGTTAAATACCCACTCAACAAACTTCCCATCAGTCCGGCTAAAACATACAGGCCGAGGAAGTAGAAACGACCTAACATTTGCTCGGCAACACTGCCAAAAATATACAAAGCCCACATATTCAACATCAGGTGAATCAGGCCAAAATGAAAAAACATACTGCTGAATAAGCGGATGGGTTCCTCTAAAAAGGTTAAAGGTGCATAATCAGCACCCCAACGCAAAGCATCCAGTGTGTCGGGTTGGCTTACGTTCATTCCATGCAACACTTGCCAGCCAAAGAGTCCAACATTGATGGTAATTAAGAGTGCTGTGATCCACCACAGTTGGATTTGCAGCTTACGGGTTGATACAGCAGGAGGGCTGAGTTCAGACATGCTATTCTTGTACTGTGTCAAAATATTTAAAAATAAGCTTAACATGAAAAAACAGAATTTCTGGAGTAACACACTGACATGAAAGCCTTTATTGTTCGTACATTGTTAATTCTTGTCAGTCTTGTGCTTTTGGTGCAGCTTTGGATCTTTGGTAGTCTGGTGTGGTGGCGTACACATCCTGTGGAATCGACAATGATGATGCGATTAGATTATTGGTCTGAGCCCTCCAAACCGATTAAACACGAATGGCGTGATTACGACCAAATCAGTGATTATGTCAAACATGCAGTTGTTGCCGCGGAAGATGGCAAGTTTTTACAACACAAAGGTTTTGATTGGGAGGGTATGCAAAATGCCTTAGAGCGCAATAAAGATAAAGGCAAAGTGGTTGCAGGTGGGTCTACCATTTCTCAGCAATTGGCAAAAAACTTATTTTTATATAATAAGCGTTCATTTATCCGAAAAGGGCAGGAAGCTGTTGCAACATGGATGATGGAACGTATGTGGACGAAGCAACGCATTTTAGAGGTATATCTCAACTCGGTTGAGTTTGGGGACAATATCTATGGCGTAGAAGCTGCAACACAGCACTATTTTGGTAAAAGTTCACGGAGTTTGAGCCGAGAGCAAGCGGCATTTATTGCGGCTATTTTACCTAATCCAAAATATTATGATGAAAATCGACAAGATCGTAAGCTGAATTATCGTAAACGTATGATCCAAAAATATATGCGTTATAGCCATATCCCAGATTAAGAATGATCTAAACACTTGTCAAATGGCATGGCAGCGATTTGAATTACAACAAAAAGCTCATCTTTATGGGCTTTTTTTATGAAATTGTCACAAATTTGAAGCATACTAAACTGAGTACAGCACACATTTTTTAATATGGGTTTGAAATGAATACCGCAGCTGAAGTCGCGCAAGTACCAACTGAATATACTTATAATGATCGTTATATCAATCGAGAGTTATCGATTCTCGACTTTCATCTGCGTGTGCTCGAACAAGCGGTTGATCCGATACATCCATTACTTGAACGCATGAATTTCTTGCTGATCTTTTCACGTAACTTAGACGAATTTTTTGAGATTCGTGTTGCGGGAATGATGGAGCAACTAGACTTAGGCAATGAAAGCCGCAGTCCAGATGGCTTAACACCAAAACAAGTATTAGATGAAATTTCTGCGACAGCGCATGCGGCAATTGAGCGCCAGTATCGTATTTTAAATCAAGAAATTTTACCCAAATTGCGTGAAGAAGACATTTGCTTCTTGCGTCGTGGTGAGTTAACCCCTGCACAGTCGGCATGGGTAAAAAAATATTTCCAAGAACAGGTTGCTCCAGTCTTAACGCCAATTAGCTTAGATCCGGCACATCCATTCCCACGCTTAGTGAATAAGTCGCTGAACTTTATTGTGACTCTAGAGGGGAAGGATGCGTTTGGTCGTCAGATTGACTTAGCCGTTGTACCTGCACCACGTTCGCTGCCGCGTGTCGTTCGACTCCCTGATGAATTAACCGGTGGTAAAGAGCATCATGTGATGCTATCGGCAATTATTCATGAACATGTCTCTGACTTGTTCCCCGGTATGACGGCGACGGGTTGCTACCAATTCCGCGTGACGCGTAATGCCGATTTGGCTTTGAATGAAGATGTTGAAGATTTGGCTAAAGCTCTGAAAGGTGAGTTGAATTCACGTCGTTTTGGTCGCGCCGTTCGTTTGGAAGTGACAGAAAATTGTCCGCAGCATATTTATGAATATTTGCTTGATGAGTTCGATTTAGAAGAAGAGCAACTCTATAAAGTAGATGGACCAGTTAACCTTGCACGTTTACTGTCAAACTTTAAACGTCCACATCTACGTTATGACGCGCATATTCCTGTTATACCGAAAGTACTCAAAAAATCTGAAAACATTTTTAGTGCGATGCAAAAGCAAGATATTTTGCTACACCATCCCTTTGAATCATTCGCACCGGTAATTAATTTACTGCGTGAAGCTGCACGTGATCCGCAAGTTTTGGCCATTAAACAAACGCTTTATCGAAGTGGTGCAGACTCTGAAATTGTGCAAGTTTTAGCAGAAGCTGCACGTAATGGCAAAGAAGTCACCGCAGTAATTGAGCTTCGTGCACGATTTGATGAAGAATCAAATATTGCTGTAGCCAATGTATTACAAGAAGCGGGTGCAGTGGTGGTGTATGGCATCGTGGGCTATAAGACCCATGCCAAAATGATTTTGGTGGTACGCCGTGAAAATAATAAATTGGTGCGTTATGTACATTTAGGTACGGGTAACTATCACGCGGGCAATGCGCGTATCTACACCGATTATGGTCTGTTAACTACCGATAAAGAACTCTGTGAGGATGTACATCGTATTTTCCAAGAGCTGACTGGTATGGGAAAAATGGCGAAGTTGAAAAAACTGCTGCATGCGCCATTTACCTTACATGCTCAACTGATTAATTATATTGATAATGAAATTACTAATGCTAAAGCAGGTAAGCCTGCGCAAATCATTGTCAAGGTTAATGCATTAACTGAAGTTCAGTTGATCAATAAACTGTATGAAGCGTCACAAGCGGGTGTACAGATTGATTTAATTATTCGTTCTATTTGTTGTTTGCGTCCAGGTTTACCGGGGCTGTCTGAAAATATTCGTGTACGTTCTATTGTTGGCCGTTTCTTAGAACATACCCGAGTATATTATTTCAGTAATAATGGCGATGCACGGATTTACTGTTCAAGTGCAGACTGGATGGATCGTAATTTATTTAATCGTGTGGAAGCCTGTTTCCCAATTGAAGATCCAGCCTTGAAAAAGCGTATTTATCAATTAGGTTTAGTGAATTATCTAAAAGATAATCAGCAAGCTTGGTTGCTCCAAAGTGATGGGCGTTGGATTCGTACCCATGTCCAAGAGGGCGAGGAAGCACATAATTCACAGCATGTGCTTTTAGACGCATTTAAATAAATGTGTTGAACAAAAATAAAGGGAGCAATGCTCCCTTTATTTTTTTTAAATTTTCTAGATTGTTTTTGAATCGTTTATCTCAGCTAAATTTAGCTGTAGCTACAAATTTTTCTATAGATATTTTTGACAAAACCATCAATTTGATACGTTGAAAGTTTTAATTCATTGACCATCTGCTCTTGAGTCGCACTATGGCTGACCATATCCAAAATTTGATATTCTGCTGGATTTAGACTGAGCTGTTTCGGCGCTGCATTTTGCGGACTAAAAGTTTCACTCAATAAAAATTTAGCAAAACTAGGATGAAGGGCAGCGCCACCTCTTAAAATGGTTTTCAGTTGGTTATAAGTGTCTTCAATTGGTTGTTGAATCAACATATAGGCAGTTGCACCTAACTGAATCGCATGTAAAGTTAAATCTGCAGACTGTTCATTGACTAAAATGATGAGATTACTTGAAGGATAGATTTTCTTAATTTTATGTATGAATGAGATATCAGACTGTTGCGTGACCACTAAAAAGATTAAATTTGGCAATTGATTGAAAATTTGTTGTTCCGCATCTGCTAAATTTTCTGAAAATGTAATGAGGTCTTCAGGATAACCGAGGTCTCCTAAGATGTTAAACAGCACTGTTTTTGAAGTCATTGATTGATGATCAATGATCAAAACGGGTACTGGCAATAAAAATTCACTCATCATACATTTCGCTCATTTATTATTTTTAATCAAATTGCATTTCCATAATGTGCATGAAAGTGAATTAGAAAAATATACCTAGAAGTAGTGATTTATACATCAAAGTATAATTAAGTTATTGTGATATAATAGAATTTAATTAATGTATGGTTTTTTGTGTTTTTCATTATGTGGAATGCAAAGATTTATAGTTTTTTGTTTTTATTTTTAGAATATTGATTAAATAATCATCATATTTCGATTCGAATTGAAAATAATAATTGAAATGTGAAAACAGTATTTTGACAACTAATAAATTGAACTGTTTCTGATGTGAGTTAATATTCACCTATTGCTTAGTTATTTTAAACATGAATATTAGTGACTATTTGAAATAATGTGATTTATTTCTCATCAATGTTTATTTTATAGCACAAAACATAATTATGAAAAAAGCTCTTTGAAAATGAATCAGACGTACTTTATCTAAAATACCTGAAACTAGTGATTTTAACGAAAGTTATATTTTACTAAGATGTATTAATCTTCTTACTTATCTGGCTAGTGTGAAGATATTATCGAGGCGATGAATTGAGATATACATCAAGTCATATATTACCTTATCAGGCTACCTATTTGGGTTAGCCTTTTCTTTTTTCTAGATATTGTATTTCATCATTTTCAATTTTTAAACTCATCTCAATATTATTATTTCTGGGTTATTAATTTCTGCAAAATAAAAAAGAGAGCACAGGGCTCTCTTTAATATTCATGGATTGAATTAGTGCAGATTACTGGTGATTTTCTGCAAGATTTGAAGCAATACATCAAATTCACTTTGAAGCGGCGTACTTTTACGCGTTACCAATGCTAATGTGCGTGTAGGACTAGCTTCTATTTCTTTCACAGCCAAATCTTCATTGGCTTTGATCATATTGGTATGAACTGCAATTTCAGGCAATAAGGTAAAGCCTAAATCTGCGGAAACCATTTCAACCAAAGTTGGCAATGAGCTTGCTTTTAAACGGTGGTCATTTTTACGTTCACCAATCGGGCAAGCACTCAAAGCATGATCACGTAAGCAATGGCCTTCTTCAAGCAACATTAAACGAGATAAATCTAAGTCGTCTAAAGATTTTGCTTGAGCTGCATTTTGGTCAGTTTTGTTGTACACCAAGAACAATTTTTCTTTGTTTACTTCTGCAACTTTCAAGCTACGTGTATCGAAAGGAAGGGCAAGTAATACAATATCTAGATTACCATGCTCGAGTTTCTCAACAATTTTTTCACTTTGTGCTTCATGTAAGTGCAATTGAATTTTTGGTAATTGCTTATGCACTTCTTCTAATAATGGCGCAAGTAAGAATGGCGCAATAGTAGGAATGACCCCTAGATGTAAATCACCCGTTAGAGGTTCGCTCATTTCACGACTTAAACGCATTAGGTCTTGCGCATCTGCCAATAGAACTCGGGCTCGTCCGACAACTTGTTCGCCAAGAGGAGTTAAACGCACGTTTTGACGGTCGCGTTCTACCAATACGCCACCTAGTAAACGCTCAAGTTCCATGATCCCGCCAGACAAAGTAGACTGGGTGACAAAAGAACGACGCGCAGCTTCAGTAAAGTGTAGCGTTTCTGACAGTGTTACTAGATATGACAGCTGTCTTAAGGATGGTAATGCAGCCATAGTGTCCTAATTTATGATTTAAAGTGATCAGCAAACAAACCGCTAAGATATGGAATAAAATGCGGTGGGATATCATGCCCCATTCCATCAATTAATTCAAATTTAGCACCTGAAATAGCCTTTGCAACGGCCTTACCATGGCTTGGCGGCAGCAAACGGTCACGAGCTCCATGAACCACAATGGTTTTATGCTGAATTTGTTTATCCAACTGCAGCAGGGAACCTGTACATAATATTGCTAAAAACTGTTGAAGTACACCCGCTGGGTAATAACTCCGTTTATAGAGTTTACGTGCAGTTTGTATCGCTTCAAGCTGATTAATATAGCCTGGAGAGCCTATAATATTAAAAACTTTCAGGCTATGGTTAATAATGCCATCTTCATCGTTAGATTCAGGTTTTTCAATTAGACTAAATAATTGCTTTGGAAATGGCGGTGGAAGTAAGGGGTGGATGTTACTGGTAAAAAGTAAGCTTAAGTTGTGCACTTTATCTGGATAGCGTGCCGCCACGATTTGAGCAATCATGCCGCCCATCGAAGCGCCTAAAATATGGACTTTATCAAGTCCCATACGATCAATTAACAGTGCAACATCGTCTGCCATATCGTATAGATCATAAGGCGCACCTTGATTCTCTAGACCTAAGGCAAAACGTCCCATCAGTTTAAAGGTGTTAAGACGTGGGCCTGGGTTACGAATTTTACTCGACAGACCAATATCACGATTATCAAAGCGAATAACACGGTAACCTTGGTCTATTAGGGACTTACAAAAGAAATCGGGCCAATACAACATTTGTGCGCCGAGTCCCATAATCAATAAGATTGCAGGATCTTCAGGATGACCACCCACCTCGACATGAAGTTCAATGCCATTGCCTAACTCAACGCGAGTTTCATGCATAAAAGAGGCATAAGGTGAAATATTAAACTGAAGGGCACTATTCATTGTTATTTTCCTTTAAAAAGGACGTCTATTATTATCAGGACGTCCTTGTATTTAAACCCTAAACTGAAGCAGGAATCAAGTCCGGAACCTGCTTAGTCAAAGTTAAGCGTTGCTTCCCAGCAGTTGCACCGAGCAGTACAAATCCACGTAATACGCCATCTTGATCGATCGCACGGGCAATCATGCCATCTTCAAGCTCTTCTGTTTCCCATTGAGTTTCAACATCAATAGGCGCAGGAAGGACAGTTAAAGGTGCTGCAGGTGTTTTAACGGCTACAGGCATAGCTGGATAATGCACAGCGGTATGTTCACCATTGAGGGTTTTTGCCAAAGCACGTGCTTGTTGCATGATCGGCATCACGTATGGCAGAAGGGTACCATTGACTTCAGCACAGTCACCGACAGCATAGATATCTGCCAAGTTGGTTTCTAAGCCTTTATTGGTTAATACGCCACGACTGGTGTGAATGCCGGCTTGTTTTGCTAAGTTAATCTCAGGCTGTAGACCAATCGCAGACAACACAACATCTGCCACTAAGCTTTGACCATTGGCAAGGCTCACTTGATAGTCACCATTTTCAATACGTGACACTTTGTCGACTGTCGTACCTAAAACGAATTGAATACCCGTTTCTTCTAAATTGCTTTGGAATTTAGCTGCAACATGAGACGGCAGTAGGCGACCCAAAGGTTGCGGAGCTAAATCGACCACCGATACTTTCGCCCCAGTATTTTGGAGGTCGTTGGCAAATTCACAGCCAATCAGGCCTGCCCCTAAAATCACCACACGTTTATCTTCACGTGCTGCAAGCTGTTTACGGAAAGCTTTGTAGTGATCTAAATTGTTGACGACGTGAATGTCTTCACTGCCATCACCCGAAATAGCTAAGCGAATTGGATTTGCGCCGACTGCTAAAACGAGTTTTGAATATAGTTGTGTTTGAGTTCCATTTTGGCTTTCAATAGTAAGCTCATGTTTTGCTGCATCAATGGATTTAACCCAACTCATATTGATGATTTGCATATTGAGTTGAGCCGACATTTTTTCGGCATCCCCTAGAGGGATTTGCTCAGGAGTTTTATTACCAACGAGCGCATTGGATAATGTCGGTTTAGCGTAGTTAATGGCATCATCCGCACAGATCATAATAAGTTCTAGTTCAGTATTTAACTTTCGAAATTCACGTGCAACGGCATATCCCGCCATACCAGAACCAATAATGACAATAGGGTGCATACTCAACTCCAAACACATTTCATATTTTTTTAAAGACAAAAAAAAGACCATAACGATGATGGCCTTAGATTCTATTTATTAGATTTCAACCATTTCAAAATCTACTTTTGAGACGCCACAGTCTGGGCAAGTCCAATCATCTGGGATATCTTCCCATTTCGTTCCTGCCACGATACCGTCTTGTGGCCAGCCTTCTGCTTCGTCATAAATCCATCCACAAACGATGCACTGATACTTTTTCATTCCATTCTCCAAAAACTGACACAAAATTAAGTCAGTAAATACTTCATAACTGTATAAGTTTATACCTTAAGGTTAATTAGCCTTATACAGTAGACTCTTATGTTAAATTTTTACGCAGTTCTAACGATAAAGTAAAGTGGCTAAGAGTTTAATGAGTGAAATTAAAAGCAGAATGGCAGTGAGGGACAATAAATATCATCAAAACCCCAGATCTGAGAAAAATTGTCTGATAATATTTATGCCTATTGAAAGCTATATTGGAATTCATTTCCGTGAATTGGGTTCTAAATACCGCTTTTTATACCCTCATAGACTAAAGTCTTGCAGAAAAAAACTCTAAAATCTTTTATTTTATGATTAGGAAAATATATATTTGATATTTTTTAAATAAATACAATATTAATAATCAATAACTTATGTAAATTTGCTGTATCTTAAATATGCATTTTAGTCGGGGGTTAGCTGTTCTTTTCTCTCAAATCGCGTTAAAATTCACACATTCCTTCCTTAATTTATTTTCTCCTATTATGAGTAATTCTACTGCTGCGGCATTGTGGTCTAACATTCGTACTGTCCAAGATTTCCCAAAACCAGGAATTTGCTTCTTTGACCTTACGCCGTTATTTATGAATAACATCGAATCGTTAACTGATGCCCTAATTGCAAGTATTCCAGCCGAGCAATTGGCAGAAGTAGATAGCTTTATTGCAGTTGAAGCGCGTGGTTTTGTTTTGGCAAGTTTACTTGCTCAGCGTACGGGTAAAGGTTTGGTCTTGGTGCGTAAAGCCGGCAAATTACCACCACCAGTGGTCGGTGTGGGTTACAGCCTTGAATACGGTTTAGATCGTCTTGAAATGTCAGCTGAAATCGAATCACAAAAAGTGATTATTGTGGATGACGTATTGGCGACGGGCGGTACGCTTCGTGCAGTGAAACAATTGGCTGAAAAATGTAAACACCAAGTTCTAGGCGCAAGCATTTTCTTAGATTTGCCTGACTTGCATAAAGATTTAGGTTTAAATATCTGGTCTGTTTTAGATGATAAAACACGTCCTGAAGCAGATGCTGCCTAAGCGTCAGCTTTAAAATGTAAAAAGCCTTGTCTATGACAGGGCTTTTTTATGTCTGATAAAAACGACGTTGCTGCTTATGATTAATATGATTTTTTTAAATAGTTTAATTCGAGATGTTGGATTAAATCATTAATATTTTCAGGGCATTGAAGGCGATGATGTCCACCATCCATGACTTGAACCTGCATATAGTCTTCGAGTTGTTGTTCTGCTTCATACATATCTAAGATTTCATCGCCACGTTCGATATATGCAATTTGTGGAATATCGTGATCCAAATCCATTTCATTAATTGCAGGGTAGTCGTCGCGAAAGTCTGGATGCAGACTCGGGTTAGCAATCACACAAGGAATGCGATGAAACAGCGACATTTTCAAAGCCCAGTATGCCCCGAGACTATGACCGACGATGATATCAGGCTTAATGGTTTCAATACTTTCATGATAAAAGTCCGCAACAGTTTGAAAATTTAAGTTGCGATAGTCCACTTCAATGCAGAATTTTTGTTTTGCATCGATGGCATGGAATTTAGTGGATTCACGGGAAGAATCCAATCCATGTAAAAACAGAATTTTCGATAAGCAGGAAGTCATTGTTTTTCTACACACTGTTTTCAGACATTTTGGATGTGTTGAATATTTTATTTTTCAACAATTTTATGACTTCATTGTAGAGAGAATCGTCAAAAAGAGAATTTAGCTTTTGGTCTAATTTGTAGGCATTTAAAAGACTTTAGTCTTAAAGAAAATAGATTAAAAGGTTGAATTAAGCTATTGAAATATATTTCAATATATTGATAGTTATAAATATTTTAAAGTGCGTAGTTGTCATTGTAATATCGCTAAATATTGGCTTGCTAAGTTTAAATATTTAACTTTTATCTCGTGCATATCTGAAAGGTATGGATTAAGCAAACCTGAAGGTATAGCTGTCAAAACAACTTACTTTGATAAATTTCAACTTATTGAAAAAATGCGCACATTGCTTACTGCTCAATTCAAAGGAAATCTGCTATGCTATGCAACTTCCGTTTTTTAACTATTTGAGACAGAGATGACGCAACATAACGCTCAATCGACTTCTGAACAAGCCATTTCCGAAAACGATTTAATTGCACAGCGTCATGCCAAGTTAGAGCACATCAAAGAGCACGCCAAGGAAACAGGTGTTAGCCCGTGGCCTAACACATTTAAGCGTGAACACTATGCACAAGACCTACAAGATCAATTCGCTGAAAAATCAAAAGAAGAAATTGAAGCAGGCGAAAAGGTTTATGTAAAAGTTGCTGGTCGTGTGATGTTGAACCGTGGTTCATTCATCGTAATCCAAGATATGACTGGTCGTATCCAGCTTTATGTACCACGTAAAGAGTTGGATGCTGATGTTCTTGCAACAATTAAAGCACTCGATTTGGGCGATATTATTGCCATTGAAGGTTATATTGGTCGTTCTGGTAAAGGTGACCTTTATGTTCATATTGAACATTTTGAGCTTTTAACCAAATCACTCCGTCCACTTCCAGACAAATTCCATGGTTTGACTGATACTGAAGTTAAATACCGTAAGCGTTATTTAGACCTCATCATGAACGAAGAAACACGTAAAACTTTTGAAATTCGTGCAAAAGTGGTGTCAGGTATTCGTTCATATTTGAGCAATGAGCGTTTCATGGAAGTTGAAACACCAATGATGCATGTGATTCCGGGTGGTGCATCTGCGCGTCCATTCGAAACTCACCACAACGCATTAGATATGCCTTTATTTTTACGTATTGCGCCTGAGCTTTATTTAAAACGTTTGGTCGTTGGTGGTTTTGAGCGCGTGTTCGAAATTAACCGTAACTTCCGTAACGAGGGTGTATCAACACGTCATAATCCAGAATTCACCATGATTGAATTCTACCAAGCATATGCAGACTACAAAGACCTGATGGCTTTGACAGAAAATATGCTTGAAAAATTGGCCATCGACATCTTAGGTTCGACTGATGTGCCTTATGGTGATGAAGTGTATAGTTTCAAAGGTCCATTCAAGAAAATTTCGATGTTTGATGCGATTCTTGAACACAACCCAACGTTCACTGCTGAAAATGTATCTGATCGTGAGTTCCTTGCAAACTTCGTTAAAAATGAACTGAAAGAGCAAGTAAAACCTGGTTTTGGTTTAGGCAAACTTCAAACCATCGTATTTGAAGAAACTGTTGAAACAGAACTTCGTCAACCGACATTCATCACAGAATACCCAGCGGAAACTTCACCATTGGCACGTCGTAATGATGAAAATCCACATATTACGGACCGTTTTGAATTCTTCATCGGTGGTCGTGAGTTGGCAAATGGTTTCTCAGAGTTAAATGATCCGATTGACCAAGCTGAACGTTTCCAAGCCCAAGTTGCTGAAAAAGATGCGGGTGACGATGAAGCAATGCATTACGATGCAGACTTCATTGAAGCATTGGAATACGGTTTACCTCCTACAGCGGGTGAGGGGATTGGTATTGACCGTTTGGTGATGTTATTTGCGAATGCTGCGAGTATTCGTGAAGTGATCTTATTCCCTCATATGCGTCATAAAAACTAATTTAGTTTTTGAAATAAAAAACCCGCTTAATGCGTAATGCCAGTCAGTTAAGAGATTGACTGGCTTTTTCTTGGGTATTTTTGAGGTTTTCCTTTTACAACCCTTGGATAGCTCCTCACTCTTCTCTCAGGTATAACATACCGATTAGATTTCTCCATTAAACTTTCCAGATGTTTGGGGAGATTACCTGCAGAAGCCAAAGAGTCGAATCTGAGTAAATTAAGAAGGGCAATAGATG